>JAYTFI010000288.1:0-3039 GCA_043734485.1 Acidimicrobiales bacterium
CGAGGTCCAAGAGCTCGCCGGCATCAGCGACGCCGAGCTTTCGACGTACGTCACGCCGTCGGGCTACGAGCGGCCGGCGACGCCGGTCCCGCAGGTGGCTTACGACAAGGCGGTACTGAAGCTGACGTACCCGGAGAATGTGTACCGGCGGATGCTCGCGACGCCCGACGAGTCGTTCTGGAACGCAGTCGTGTCGGAACCCCCGGTGAAGGTCGAGCCGGCCAACGCCTGAGACGGTGGCGAGGCCCGGCCGTCGGTTCAGCAGATGCGGCAGACGTCCAGTACGGCAGACGTCCAGTACGGCAGACGTCCAGTGCGGCAGATGCGGCAGATGCGGCAGATGCGGCAAACGTTCAGCGTGGCCGCTGCGGCCAGCGGATGTCGGCGGTCACCCCGAAGTGGTCGGACGCATGGATGCCCGTCCGCGCCTCATGGCCAATCAGCGCGGCCGAGACCACCAGACCCGCACCTTGCGGCCGGAAGAACGGGTCGCCGGCGAAGATGAAGTCGATGCGTTTCATCGGCACGTTGAACGGCGCATTCATCGGGTTCGTCCGCCAGTCGCTCGTGTAGCCGGGGTCGGTGTTCCCGGCGGCGCGCCAGGCCTCCTGGTAGTAGGTGCTGCGGCCGTCGATCGTGGCCAGCCCGCAGAGGTAGCGGACCTCTTCGGAGTCGTGTTCGGCATTGAAGTCTCCGCATAGGATCGGCCCGCATGCCGCCTCTGGGTCCCGGGTGGCCCGGACCGTGTCATCGATGAAGTGCACCTGGCGAAGCCGGTGGTAGGCCTGAGCGGGTGGCGGCGCGAGGTGCGTGGAGTAGACGTCGATGCCAGCCGTACGTGCGCGTAGCAGTTCGAACTGCAGGCGCCAACCGGGGTGATCGACGGCTGGGTCGGGATCGACCGGCAGTGCGTAGAGCTCATGCTCGTCAATCGGCCAGCGCGACAAGATCGCCGATCCGAAGCGGACCGAGTCCGGCGTTTCGGATCGGGCGAACGCGAAGGGGAACCCCCCGAACACCCAGTGCCACCGCCCGACCGGCTGCTGCGAGACAAGCCAGTCGGCAGTGTTCTCGTGCGTCGCGTCCTCCCAGATCTCCTGCAAGCAGACGATGTCGGCGTCGAGCTCATCGAGCCAGGCCAGGATCTCGTGGCGGCGGAGGTCCCAGTGCGGCTCGAGGCACGAACCGGCGTTGAGCGTGACAACCCGCAGGATCGGTATGTCCATGCCGAGACCGTACGCGACCCCACCCATGCCGTGGACCCGGGAGCGTCGGGCGCCACGGGGTCCGGGCCCGCCCTGATCGGCGACCCACGCAACCGTCCCGGCTACCGCATGTGACCCCGCCACGAAACGCCCGGCCGCCTCAGTCGACGCGAGCTGCGGGCGGGAGCCCGGGTGCCGGCGCCACAAGACCGCCGACGTCGAGGCCTTCCTTGCGCACCCGCAGGTCCACATAGATCAACACCGTGATCGTGGCCAGCAGCGGCGCCACCAGCGCGTTCGAGACCGTCGCCGCGACCGCCGTCCAGACGAACTCGAAGCCGGAGTTGTTGCCGCCCGCGGCACGCAACATGGCATTCACCATGGCCTGGATGATCGCCCCAGGGATCCCGGTGGCGAACGTGCCGACCGCGAGCGCTCCGAACACGCCCCACCAACGACCCTTGACAAGGCCGGCCGACCGTCGGAGGACGGCGATCGGACCGAGGCCCTCCACAACGATCGCCGGCGTCGCACTCCCGATGCGGAACCAGACCCAAACGAACACGGCACCGCCGGCGAGTTGCCCGAAGAACCCGAGGACCAACGCGCTCGACGACACGAGCGTCGCCGGGATGAATAGCAACCCCCCGATCGCCCCAGCGACCAGACCGGAAATGATCGTGGAGAACAGCATCAGCGGACCGCGCCGGAGTACCACCCGGATCGCGTTGCTGCGGTTGGGTGCACGCTTGGCATAGACGTCGAACACGATGGCGGTCATCACTGCGACGAGCGCCACGGTTGCAATGAAGCTGATGGCCACCGACCCGACCAACGCGGCGATCTGCGAGGCCGAGAACTTCGGGAAGGCCGCATTCGGGTTGTCCTGCAGTGCCTTCTGGTAGGTCTGCATCGAGTCGATCAGCGATGGCCGCACCGATCGTTCCACCAGCGCGCCGACGAGTTGGAACGGCAGCTCCACGGCGGCCGCCAAGGGGACGAGGAACCGGAGGTTGGCGCCCCAGATCTTCACCGATGCGTCGAGGAGCTCCCCCAGCCGACGCGGGCGGAGCTCAGGGGGAGCTGGTGGGGGCGGCATCGAGGGGATCAACGGGTTACGCCCGCTGTGCCGGGCCGCGCCTGCGTCACGCTCGGACGGGTGGCCACTGCGTGATGTGCGGCCACATCGCCGCACCGCCACCAGCAGCGATCCCGCGGCCGACGACCGCGGCCCATTCGGCCTCGCTGCCGAACTCGTCACGCCAGGCCCACAGCCGGCGGGTCGTGTACTGCAAACGGTGCTCGTCCGTGTAACCGATGGCGCCGTGGATCTGGTGGGCGAGCCGGTTGATGGTGGCGACCGCTCGGCCGGCATAGGCCTTCGCCGCCGCGCAGACGAGGATGCACTCGGCTTCGTCGGCGCCGCTTGCGATCACGTCGACGGCATTGTCGGCCGCAGCCTCCGCGGCAACAGCCTCGCCCGCCATCTCCGACAGATAGTGCTGCAATATCTGGAACTTGCCGATCGGCTTGCCGAACTGCTCACGCTCGTTGCAATACTGCACGCTCAGGTCGACGGCCCGGCTGAGTGCACCGGCCGCCAGGAGTGCACGGTTGAGCGCACCGGCCGCAAACGCGCCGGCTGGGGTGACGCCGTCCGACGCCGCAGTCATATGCGTACGTATGGTTGTCGCAGGGACGTCGATCCACGGCTCGCCTGGATAGTTCAGCCCCGAACCCACCGACACGAGCGAGGCCGCCGGGACGATAGCCATGCCGCCGTCGTTCACCACCACGATGTTCGACACCCCGCCGCCCCATGGCACGCGGATCA
>JAYTFI010000289.1:0-3597 GCA_043734485.1 Acidimicrobiales bacterium
GTTCACCCGGTTGATGTGCTCGGCCCGGTCGGCCATGGCCTCGATGTCCAGCTCCGGACCGATGAAGGCGACGCCGATGTGCTGATTGCCGGGTGTCTCGCCTTGGGCCGGCCAGCGATGCATCCGGGGTCCGCCGTTGGCCGTGAGGAGGCGACGGACGGACTGCTCGAAGGGGACAACGGAGGCGACGAGTGCAACGTCGCCCTGGTCTCTGGCGATCTGTCGGAGGCGGATTGCTGCCACCGGTGCCTCCGCGGCTGGCGTGCCTGTCAGGGCAGCTTCGGCCGACGCTGATGCGTCGGCTGGGATGTCGACGGGGTTCATCGCACCCCCGCTGTCGCCGGGGCCGGCTTCGTCGTGGACGCTGCACCCGGGGCGGGCTTCGTGGTCGGAGCTGCTGCGCCCGGCTTCGGCTTGTTCCGCTTGGCGGCGGGCGGTGCCGCAGCCGGTGCCGCGGCCGGGACGGTGGTCGGTGTGAGCGCATCGGCCGTCAGTGCGTTGAGGGCCGGGCTTGGCGTGACTGGAGTGGGAGCCGCCGGGCGGAGCTGCGGTGTGGCGATGTAGACGTTGCCCCGCTCGATGATCTTCGTGCCGTCCTCGACGGTGTCACTCGGCTCATCGCCCAGCCAGAGCTGGCCGTTCGTGGCCGCGAACACCAGGCGCTCTGCCGCAGCGGAATCGACGCCGAGCTTCACCTGCAACTGGGCCACGGCAACAACCGCAGTGGCCTCCGGAGCGCCGGGGGCCGGGGTCGGTGCGAGCACTGCGCCGATCACGTCGAGCACCGGGACCTTGTGGAGGATCAGGTGGCTCGTGGGGACACCGGCAGTTGGGTCTGCCGCCGCTGCGCCTACACCGCTGAACGAGGCGAACACGGCGACCTGACTTCCCGCGGTGACCCGCCCGGCGAGCGCCCGGATCGGATCGAGCGCAACCCAGACGCCGATCAGCCCGTTGGCTGCACCGGCCTGTTCCTTCTGCGCCTCGGCGGCGGGCACGAATCGGGTCTTCACCAGTTGCTCACCCTGGAGAAGGTCGACATTGGCGACGAGCCCGGTCAGCTCGTTGACCGAGACGGCGGCGTCAGCCAGTTTCTCGGACACCGGCACCTGGACCACGGCCACGGCCACGCCGAGCTTTTCCGCTGGGGTTCCCTTCGGAATCGACTGGGTGACCTTCAGCACCGGAACCGTCTGCACGGCGAGCGGGGCAGATTTCTTCTCCGAGGAGTTGACGTAGTTCAGGATGATGAACGTTCCCAGTGCGGCCACCACGAGGGAGGCGACGATACCTGTGAGCTTGCGGCGATTCACGAGAAGACTCCCGGTGGGTGGTGAAGGACTGGATCCTGGGCGGATCGCAGGGCAGGCACACGTCCGGTCGGGCCTTCGGCTCGTCCTTGCTGCGCTGCTCGGGGAGGTATCGACGCCCTGCAGGGTTGGCTTTAGGTTCAGTTCCGGGTTCCTGGTCTGTCGTGTTGTTCACCAGACGCGCCGACGCCCACGCGGATGCGTGGGCGTCGGAGGAATCGTGTGTCGACCGCGAGCTGATCGAGTTGTGCGCCCGTTCAGGCCCAGGTGCTCGGCAGCTTGTTGAAGGTGACTCCGACCTTCGTCGTGAAGAACGCATACGAGCCGATGACTCCGACACTGATGACGCCGGCGACGAGCGCGTACTCAACCGATGTCGCTCCTCGGCACAGACGCGGAATTGATTCGTGCAGGGCCATGAGCCATGTCCGAAAACGCACCACAAGTTCCATCATTTCGTTGCGTCCTCCGGGAGATTGAAGTGGGTGAGCGCCGTTCGTAATGCCGGAATCCCGTGGCATCCGACGCGAAGAGGGGGGTCGCACCAAGCGACCCCCCTCCAGCTCACATCGAGATGTGGCCGATCAGCCGAGCGTGTTGGCCACGGTATTGAAGGTCGAGGCGACCTTGTTCTTCAGGAAGACGACGGCGGTGATGATGCCGACGGCGATGAGGCCGACCATGAGGGCGTACTCCACTGCGGTGGCGCCACGCTCCTGGATCTCGGCCTTACGACCGGCGATCCACGACTGCAGGTTGACGAGAAGTTCGAGCATTTGATTCCTTCGGGTTGTTCGGGTCGAGTGTGTGGTTGGTTCTTGCGTAACCAAGTGGTTCTGCAAGAACCACACCCAGAGAATCGGTGCCCAGCCTCCCCTGTTGATCACCAGGATTGGTGAAGTCGGTGACACTGAGCTGGGAAATGGGCACGGTGACCTATGTTCACGGAGGGTGCATGAGCCCTTTGGTCCCGGCACGTTCCGTGGCCGCGCGGCGCGGCCCTGTCGCGATGGACGCAGCTCAGACCAGATCTGGCGTGATCCAGCCGGTGCGGTAGGCCAGGGCGACCGCGGCGACCACGGAGGTGACCCCCAGCTTGGCCAGGACACCCCGGATCTGCGTGCGCACGGTGTTCAGGGAGACGAAGCTCTCCCGCGCGACTTCCTCGGGCGAAGCCCCGAGGGCGAGGGCCCGCAAGACCTGTGCTTCTCGGCGGGTCAGGCCGACGAACAGTGCGTTGCGCTCGGTATCGCTCTGGCGCTGCGCGCGCAGTCGGCTCAGCAGCCCTTCGCGGACGCTCACGCCGAGCACCGTCTCGTTGCGGGCGAGCCGCCCAAGGGTGTCTTCGATCTCGCGCAGCGGTGCTGCATCGGTGAGCACGGCCGAGGCTCCCACTTCGATCCAACGAGCGGCCGCGAGCGGATCGCTTCCACAGAAGACTACGGCCACGCCTGCCCCGACCGCCCGGCAGCGGGCGATGCACGAAGCCAGCGTGCGATCCTCGGGATCGAGCACACCATCCACTATCAGCAGCGCGCCGCTTCTTGCTGCCTCGACTGCTTCAGGTCCGGGTCCGACAGCCGAACCGATGACGGCAAGCGTCGAAGCGAGAAGGTCGGCGAGCGTCCGTCGATCGCTGAGCACGAACGAGCGAGTCGCGACCTCCAGGCGTGCAGCCATGCTGCTGTGCATGCCGCTGGGACTGCGGGTCGTATCGCTCAACAGGTTCCTTCCGCGCCGTTCGGGCAGTCGTGCGGACGGACGGGCCTGTAGGCGGTCCGACCGAATCGTCGCTGTCCCCATCGTCAAATCTGATGAGCCGCTTGAACCATTGGTTCATTCGGCCCACTGATACGGAGGTCGAGAGGCGTGCGGCTGCGGTTGTCGAAGCGAAGCGGAGACCGGCCCGCCGCAATCAGATCAGATCAGCTCAGTCTGCGGTAGCGGCCTTGATGCGCTGCGCGATCGCCTGCGCGACCTCCGCCGCTTCGGGCGTCAAGCCGGTCGGCTGCAGCGCCATCAGCTTCGTGAGGTCGCCCTGCACACGGATCTTGCCGGTCATGAATGCCTGCATGGCGGCCGAGGGGTTCTGGTCCACGAACAGCGCCTTGGTGGTGGCGTAGTCCGTGCTCACCGAGACCTCGGGATTCTCGAGGTGACCGGTCTCCAGATCAAGCTTGCCGTCGGTCGAATCGAGGTGCGCCTCGATTGTCCCGCCGCCGAAGGGGACCTCGGTGACGATGAGGTTCATGCGGATCAGCGGCGCCTGTGGGGCGCGTTCGGCGTA
>JAYTFI010000290.1:0-1619 GCA_043734485.1 Acidimicrobiales bacterium
TCGACTTCGGGATGATCGATCTCGACGGCACGCCCAACAAGGGCGAGCTTGGGGCGAACGCGATCCTCGGCGCGTCGATGGCCGTGGCCAGGGCTGCAGCCGACGAGCTCGACCTCCCGCTGTACCGGTACGTCGGCGGCGTCAACGCCCACGTGCTGCCCGTGCCGATGCTGAACGTGGTGAACGGCGGCGTCCATGCCGACAACACGATCGACCTCCAGGAGTTCATGGTGATGCCGATCGGCGCTGCCTCGTTCAGCGAGGCGTTGCGTTGGGGCGTCGAGACCTACCACACGCTGAAGAAGATCCTCCATGACCGAGGCCTTTCGACGGCGGTCGGCGACGAGGGCGGATTCGCCCCGAACCTGGCCAAGAACGAGGACGCGATCAAGATCCTCGTCGAGGCCATCGAGCTGGCCGGCTACACGCCCGGCGAACAGATCGCCATCGCCCTCGACCCGGCCTCCAGCGAGATCTACAAGGACGGCGCGTACGTTCTCGCAGGCGAGGGCCGCACGCTCAGCTCGGAGGAGCTCGTGGGCTTCTGGGTCGACCTCTGCGACCGCTACCCGATCGTCTCCATCGAGGATGGCATGGCCGAGGACGACTGGGACGGGTGGGCCGCGCTCACGACGGCGCTCGGCAGTCGCATCCAACTTGTGGGCGACGACTTGTTCGTCACCAACTCGGAGCGCCTGCAGATGGGCATCGACCGCAAGACGGCGAACTCGATCCTCGTGAAGGTGAACCAGATCGGCACGCTCACCGAGACGCTCGACGCCGTCAGCCTCGCCACCCGCAACGGCTACTCGGCCGTGATGTCGCACCGTTCGGGCGAGACCGAGGACTCGACCATCGCCGACCTCGCCGTCGCCACCAACTGCGGGCAGATCAAGACCGGTGCGCCGGCCCGCTCGGACCGCGTGGCGAAGTACAACCAGCTCCTTCGGATCGAGTCGCAACTCGGCGAATCGGCGGCATTCTGGGGCAAGGCTGCGCTCGCGCCCCGGGCATCGGCACGCGCATGACCCGGCGCTCGACCCTCTCGGTCCTCGGCGGCCTCGTCGCCATCGTCGGGCTGGCCTTCGGGCTCATTTTCCTCGGGGTCATCCCGGTGCGCGCCTATGTGAACCAGCAGCGCGAGCTGGCCTCGACGAGCGGGCGGCTGCGCGAGCTCAACAGCCGGAATCGGCAGCTGCGTGACCGAGTGCGCGTGCTGAAGACCGACCTCGAGGTCACCCGTATCGCTCGGGAGCAGTTCGGCCTGGTCCATCCGGGCGAGAAGCTCGTGCTGATCTCCGGCCTGCGTGCCGAGACGTCGACGTTCGGTGGTCAGGACCCCGATGCCGCCGCCATTCAGCCGGTGCCGCCTTCCCCCGCCACCCGCGAGCTCAGCGTGATGCGGGTGCTGGTCGATGCTGTGGCGTTCTGGCGGTAGTCGGTTCTCGCGTTCGTTGCGTTCCCGAATTTCTCGCCTTTGCCGCGCAAGTTGCTCCCAGTTGGTCGTGACGGTGGGCACACAGCAGGCGGTGGTGCTAGAACGCATGCGGGCTTCGCACGGTTCACCCGTGCAGTCCATGAAACCGATGGCGCCGATCTCTGGGAGTAACTACGTGAAT
>JAYTFI010000291.1:0-2921 GCA_043734485.1 Acidimicrobiales bacterium
CGAAACTTGAACGCCAACTGGCCGACCCTGAAGCAAGCCTCCGGATCGTCGCCGTTCACGTGGAAGATCGGGGCCTGCACCATCTTGGCCACGTCGGTGCAGTACAGCGAGCTGCGAGACGCCTCCGGATTGGTGGTGAAGCCGACCTGGTTGTTGATGACGAGGTGCACGGTGCCGCCGGTGCGGTAGCCGCGCAGCTGGCTCAGGTTCAGCGTCTCGGCCACGACACCCTGACCGATGAACGCGGCGTCGCCGTGCATGAGCAGCGGCAGTACCGGGAACTCGTCGGGCGCGTTGATCTCGTCCTGCTTGGCCCGCACGATGCCTTCGACGACGGGGTCGACCGCTTCGAGATGGCTCGGGTTCGGGGCCAGAGACACGGCCACTGAATTGCCGGAAATGCCCGTGTACTTGCCGTTCGCGCCGAGGTGATACTTCACGTCGCCGCCGCCGTAGACAGTACCCAGCGTCATGTCCTCGAACTCGCGGAACACCTGGTTCACGCTCTTCCCGACGATGTTCACGAGCGTGTTCAGTCGGCCTCGATGGGGCATACCGATGACGGCCTCGGCCATGCCGTCGGTGCCGGCCCCGTCGAGCACCGCGTCGAGCACGACCATGGCCGCCTCGCCGCCTTCCAGCCCGAAGCGCTTCTGGCCGGTGTAGCGCTTGTGGAGGAATTTCTCGAACGCCTCGGCCTTGTTCAGCACAGTCAGGATGTGGCGCTGCTCGTCGACGTCGAGCGTGGTGTCGACACCCTCCACGTGGTCCTGAATCCACTTCTTCTGGACCGGATCCATGATGTGCATGTACTCGATGCCGACGGTGCGGCAATAGGCGTCGCGCAGGATGCCGAGCAGGTTGCCGAGCGTGTGCTCGTCCTTGCCGGCGAAGTCGCCCGAGTAGAACTCGCGCTCGAGGTCCCAGAGCGAAAGTCCATAGGTGGTCGGGTCGAGCTCGGTGGGCATCTGCGGGCCCTTGGCATCGAGTGGGTCGAGGTCGGCGATGAGGTGGCCGCGGCTTCGGTACGCGTTGATGACCGACTGGATGCCGGCCGCCTTCTCGACTGCGGCGCGGGAGGTGTCGGCCGGGTTCTGATCGCGGAACCATGTGGCCGGCTTGTAGGGCACGCCGAGCGACTCGAAGACCTCTTCGTAGAAGCCGTTCTCACCCATGATGAGGCCGCGGACCTTGTCGAGGAACATCCCCGACTCGGCACCCTGGATGATGCGGTGGTCATAGGTGCTCGTGAGCGTGACGGTCTTGCCGATGCCGATCTCGGCCAGCTTCGAGAGGTCGGCCCCGGCAAACTCGGCCGGGTAGTCGATGGCGCCCACGCCGATGATGACGGCCTGGCCGGGCATGAGCCGGGGGACCGAGTGGCGGGTGCCGATGGTGCCGGGGTTCGTGATGCTCACGGTGACGCCGGACAAGTCGTCAGCGGTCAGCTTCTTGCTGCGGACCTTCGCGATGAGCGCCTCATACGCGGCGTGGAACTCGCGGAAGTTCATCTCATCGGCGTGCTTGATGTTGGGCACCATGAGGCTGCGGGTGCCGTCGGCATTGGCGACATCGACGGCGATGCCGAGGCCGATGTGCGGGTGTCGAATGATCTGCGGCTTGCCGTCGGCATCCTCGGTGTAGACGTTCTTCATCGCCGGGACCGAGTGAATGGCCCGCACCACGGCGAAGGAGATGAGGTGTGTGAAGCTGACCTTGCCACCGCGGGTACGGCGGAGGTGGTTGTTGACGATGTTGCGCTCGACCTCGAGGAGGCGGGCGGCGACGTCACGCACGCTTGTCGCCGTGGGCACCGAAAGGCTGGCCTCCATGTTGGCCACGATGCGGGCGCCGACGCCCTTCAGCGGATCGGCGGTGAGCCCTGCGGGTGCGGGTGGCGGGGCGACATGACCGGGGGCGTGAGCGGCGGGCCTAGTCGTGGCCGACGAAAAAGCCGGGACAGGAGCAAGTGCGGCCGCTGGAGCCGGGACGGCAGATGCGACCACCCTAGGAGACGCGCCGGGGCCGGCGGCAAAATACGCCCTCCAGCTCTCCGGAACGAGCGCCGCGTTCTCGAGGTACTGCGCCCGCATCTCGTCGACGAGCCATGCGTTCGCCCCGAGTGCATCCGCACTCGCCGCGGTCTCGGACCAGGTGATGTCGGCGGAAGACGTCTGCTCATTCACATCGGGCGATCGTAGTCCCGTGTCCCGCCGAAAATAGGACCCGTTTACACAAGGCTGCGAAGCCGTCCTCAACTTCTCGGACCGGGAAGCCGATGTGCCTCCGATGGCTCGCGCTGCAATCTCCCCGGCAACCACGCTCGTCCCGCCGAACCGGCTGGCCGAGCTGCTCACCGCGACCCGGCTCGGCGCCGGCCTCGACATCCGCGACGTCGAAGCGCGCGCGGCCGGACGCTTCTCCGTGGGCGAGCTACAGCTGATCGAGACGGGCGGGCTCACCCTCACCGACGAGGACCTCCGCGTCATCGCCGGGGTGTATGGCATCGATCTCGGCGCAGTTACGCCATCGCGAGCCGTGCTCGAGATCGACCGCACCGAAGGCCGCCTTGTCGTCGCCGATGCTCGGCAGCGCTTCCTCCCGGGCGACGACGACCGCCAGATCATGCTGCGCTACCTCGCGCTGGTGTACCGCCTCCGCGATCAGTCCCCCGGCGCCATCCTCCCGGCGCGGGTCGGCGACCTCGACATCCTCGCCCAGGTATTCGGGACCGACGCCGACCTCGTCCGCCACGAACTGCAGTCACTGATGGTCGGCTCGTCGCGTGAGATCCGGTCGCTGCACCGCTCGCAGCGTCGTCGAGTCGCTATCCCTGCAATCGGGATCCTCGTCGCCCTCACTGCTGCGGGCGGACTGCTGCTCACGAGCCAAAGCTCTGGTTCCGGTCCGTCGACCCGTCC
>JAYTFI010000292.1:0-4034 GCA_043734485.1 Acidimicrobiales bacterium
TGACGTTTGGTTGACATCGCTCGGGGTCGGTCGGGGATCGACTCAACGCGGCGCGCCGCGTGGAGGAGCGAGGCAGCCGCGCTAAGGATGCGTCAAGCCTCTTCCCAGCCCAGGCGGGTGGGCCTAGAACGTGCAGCATGACGAATCGCCAAAGAGGCCGGCGTCGATGACTTCCTCGCCGAAGCCACACCCGAGGACAAGATGGCGGTGATCAAGCGCGAGCAGGCCGGCGGCAACCTCGTGGCCATGACCGGTGACGGCACCAATGACGCGCCGGCCCTCGCTCAGGCCGACGTCGGCATGGCCATGAACACCGGTACCCAGGCGGCCAAGGAAGCGGGGAACATGGTCGACCTCGACTCGGACCCGACGAAGCTGATCGAGATCGTCGAGATCGGCAAGCAGCTCCTCATCACCCGAGGGTCGCTCACCACGTTCTCGATCGCCAACGACGTGGCCAAGTACTTCGCCATCATCCCGGCCATGTTCAGCGGTGTGCTGCCCGGCCTCGACCGGCTCAACGTCATGAAGCTGGACAGCCCCCGCCTCCGCGATCCTAAGTGCAGTGATATTCAATGCACTTATCATCGTGGCGCTCGTGCCGCTGGCCCTGAAGGGCGTGAAGTTCGTGGCCGAGAGCGCGGCCTCGGTGCTGCGCCGGAACCTCCTCATCTACGGCGTCGGCGGCCTCATTGCCCCGTTCGTCGGCATCAAGCTCATCGACCTCGTCGTCTCGAACCTCGGAGTGAAGTAGCCCATGCTCGTCGCACTGAAGGGCCTCATCCGCCAACTCCGTCCCGCCCTCCTGGTGCTCGTCATCATGACGGCCCTCACCGGCGTCATCTACCCGTTGGCCGTCACGGGCGTGGCGCAGGCCGCGTTCAAGGACAAGGCCAACGGCTCGCTGATCCACAAGGACAGCAAGATCGTGGGTTCGTCGCTGATCGGCCAGACGTTCGCCGACGCCAAGTACTTCCACTCCCGCCCGTCGTAGCCGGCGCCGGCTACGACGGCACGGCCAGCAGCGGCTCCAACCTCGGGCCCACGAACCCGGCGCTGCTGGACGCGGTGAAGCAGCGGGTGGCGACGTATCGCACGGAGAACGGTCTCTCCGCAGACGTTCCCGTGCCGGCGGACGCCGTGACGGCGGACGCCGTGACGGCCTCAGGTTCCGGCCTCGACCCGCAGATCTCGATCGCCAACGCCCGGCTGCAGGCGGCGCGCGTGGCCAAGACCCGAGGCATCACCGTCACCGTCGTCGACAAGGCCATCCACGCCAACACCACAGCCCGGCCCGGCCCCTCGGGGTGCTTGGCGATCCGGGCGTCAACGTCCTGCTACTGAACCTGTCGCTCGACCGCCTGGCGACGCCATGATGCGCCCTGGCGTGGCCGAGCCGAGAGAACCGGGTGGATCCCACGCCGGACGCCTCGGGATGGGGCAGGCTTAGCCACGTGGGTACCCGGGGAACGCTGCGGATCTACCTCGGGGCAGCGCCCGGCGTCGGCAAGACCTACGCCATGCTGAACGAGGGCGCCCGCCGACACGAACGGGGCACGGACGTCGTCGTCGGCTACGTCGAGACGCACGGGCGGGCCGGCACCATCGGTCAGCTGCAAGGCCTGGAGGTCACGGCCCGGCGGGCACTCTCCTACCGTGGGGCCACCCTCGAGGAGATGGACCTGTACGCACTGTTGGCTCGCAAACCGGACGTCGCCCTGGTCGACGAGCTCGCACACACGAACGTCCCGGGGTCGACCAACGAGAAGCGATGGGAAGATGTTGAATCGCTCCTCGACGCCGGGATCGATGTCATAAGCACACTTAACATCCAGCACCTTGAGTCGTTGAACGACGTCACGCTGCGGATCACCGGCGTGCAGCAGCGGGAGACCGTTCCTGATGCGGTGGTCCGCCGAGCCGATCAGATCGAACTGGTCGACATGTCACCCGAGGCCCTGCGCCGTCGCATGGCCCACGGCAACATCTACCCGGCGGAGCGCATCGACGCCGCGCTCGGCAACTACTTCCGTCCCGGGAACCTCGGCGCCCTTCGCGAGCTCGCCCTGCTCTGGGTCGCCGATCGGGTGGAGGACTCGCTTCACGACTACCTCGTCAGCCACGGCATCGCCGATGCCTGGGAGACCCGCGAGCGCATCGTCGTGGCCGTCACCGGCGCTCCCGGAGGCGAGGCGGTCATCCGGCGCGCATCTCGCCTGTCGGCCCGCAGCCGAGGAGATCTCGTCGGCGTGCGGGTGGTGCCGGAGGACGGACTCTCGGTCACTGCGGGGCCGAACCTCGATGCCCAGCGCAAGCTGCTCGAAGAGCTCGGCGGCGCTTACCACGAGGTGGTCGGCGGCGACGTTCCCGCTGCGCTGCTCACCTTCGCACGGGGCGAGAAGGCGACGCAGATCGTGCTCGGCGCGAGCCGCGGATCGCTCGGCCAGCACGTCACCCGCGGCTCCGTGGTGACGCGCGTCCTGCGCAAGGCCGGCGATCTCGACGTCCACGTCATCTCCGGCGCCGACCTGGCGCCGACGCCGAACGCGAAGCGCCCGCGTCGACAGCGCAGCATCTCGGCCCGTCGGCGCCTCGCCGCACTTGCCGCCGCCGTCGTGATCCTGCCATCGCTGACCGCAGTCGAGCTCGTCCTCAACGAGCACACCAGCCTCTCGACGACGCTGCTCGTGTTCCTCGGCGCCTGCGTACTGATCGCCGCCATCGGCGGCACCGGCATCGGCCTGGTCACGGCCATTGCCGCCTTCCTACTGACGAACTGGTTCTTCGTCCCGCCGACGCACACCTTCACCGTCGGCGATGCCGAGAACCTGGTCGCCCTGTTCGTGTTCGTCACCGTCACCGGAACCGTGAGCACGCTGGTGAATCGCACGGCGCAGCGGTCGCAGGACGCGTTGCGGGCACGGGCCGAGGCCGAGGCGCTGGCCCGCACCACGGCGACACTCGTCGGTGAGGCATCGCCGATGGCGAGCCTCGTGGCGCAGATCCGCTCGACGTTCGAGTTCGCGGCTGCCGCAGTCATGGAACGCTCCGGCGACGTCTGGGCGGTCGTCGCCAGCGCGGGTGGACCGGTCCCGCAGACGCCGTCGGCCGGCACGACGTTCCCACTCGATCGCGATGGGCTCGAGATGCTCGTTGTCACCGGTCGGACACTCGATGGCGACGCCCGCCGCATCCTGCGAGCATTCGCTGATCAGCTCGCGGTCGCCATCGGGGCGCGTCGACTACAGGAGCAGGCGACGCATGCGCAGTCGCTCGCCGACACTGACGCACTGCGCACCGCGCTCCTACGAGCCGTGTCGCACGACCTTCGTACGCCACTGTCATCCATCAAGGCGTCGGTCACGAGCCTCCTCCAGTCAGACGTGGGCTGGAGCGACGCGGACCGGATCGACTTCCTCTCGACCATCGACGAGGAGACGGACCGGCTCAACCACCTCGTCGGCAACCTGCTCGACATGAGCCGGGTGCAGACCGGTGCTCTCACGGCCCATCGCCGCCCAACAGCGGTGGAGGAGGTGATCGGCAGCGCGCTTCGAAGCGTGAGCCAGCTCCCTGATCGGGTCAGTGTCGACCTGCCGCCTGACCTGCCGCTGATCGAGGCCGATCCCGTCCTGTTGGAACGGGCCGTTGCCAACCTCGTGGCGAACGCCGTCGCGTGGTCGCCACCGTCCTCGGTCGTGCGGGTCGGTGCGGGTGCTGTCGGGGGTGGTCGGGTGCACCTCTTCGTGGCCGACCACGGACCGGGCATCCCGCTCGATCAGCGTGCCCTGGTGTTCGAGCCGTTCCAGCGGCTCGGCGACCAACCGAAGGGTACGGGCGTCGGGCTCGGGCTCGCACTGAGCAAGGGTTTCGTCACCGCGATGGGCGGCACGCTCACGATCGACGACACGCCGGGAGGGGGATGCACGATGATCATCGATCTGGCTGAATCGACGGTCGACACGAACGAACCCGAGGCAACCATGCACACGGCTCTGGCTGAATCGACGGTCGACACGAACGAACCCGAGGCA
>JAYTFI010000293.1:0-1925 GCA_043734485.1 Acidimicrobiales bacterium
AGCAGCAGATCGAGGTTCTTGATCCAGTACCGGCGGGCCCGATCGTCGGGCGGGTCGGGGGCGAAGATCCCGGTGGTGACCTCGGTCGTGCGGACATCGATCGGCGTGACGCGCCACGTCTCGACGTGGTCGAGCTGGTGGACCACGAGGCCCGTCGGCACGAGGAAGTACTGGATCGTCCCGTAGGGGATGATCGAACGCTCCGCCTCCGGCTTCGCGAGCTCGTCGAACACGCTCTTGCGCAATCCCACCGAGAGCAGGTTCGTGCCGAACCCCTCGAAGACGGACGGGTCGGAGAGGAACGTCGGGGCGAGGCTCTCGCTGTGCAGCGTACGGATGTGGGTATGACTCGGTGAAGGTGTCGAGCACGAGCTTCCAGTTCATCTTCCACGTCGCCTGACGCGACTCCACGTGCGTGTAGCCGGCAAGGAAGAACGATGCGAGGTCGTCCACGGCACCGTCGAGCGCAGCATCCACATCAACAGTCCCACCGTCGAGGCGCACGAACAGGAGGCCGTGGCGCTCCCCCACCGAGACGGCATGGAGGTCGCAGTCGATGGTGACGTCGTCGAACGCACCGTCGGAGCGGGGCCGGCTGAGACGTGCGCCGTCGAGCCCGTAGGTCCAGGCGTGATAGGGGCACTGCAGGCGAACAACCTCGCCGCGGCCGCTGAGAACGGGCGCACCTCGGTGTCGGCACGCATTCGCCATCGCCCGCACGCTGCCATCGGCCTGGCGGACGACCACAATCGGCACACCGTCGATCATCGCCGTGAGGTAGGCGCCGACGGTGGCGATCTCACAGCTGAGCCCGATGTACACCGGCCGCTCACGGAACAGCACCCGGCGCTCGAGGGCGAAGTGCGACTCCGAGGAGTACCGCGAGGACGAGCTCACCATCGACGAGTCACCGAACAGACCGGTCAGGTGCTCCCCGGCGTCCGCGACCCGTCGGAGCAGCTCGAGCTGGCGTTATGGCGCATGCGTCGTGGCGTCCTCTGGGCTCGTCGGGATCCCTGACCGGAATCCCCGGTCGCAGCGAACCATCATGGCTGTCGCGAGAAGACCGATCCAAGCGAGTCCTTGCTCTTTCCGCATAATGATGATTAGCATTCTGGAAGGGAGGTACCATGGTCGATGAGGTAGGGCAGCACCGTGACCGCTGTGCGATCGTCGGCGTCGGCCAGACGGCGTTCTCCCGGAGCTCCGGCAGGTCGGTCCTGAGCCTGGCCACCGAAGCGTCGCTGGCCGCGATCCACGATGCCGGGCTCGCACCATCCGACATCGACGGGATCGTCCGATGCGACTTCGACGTGGTCGGCCATCACGACCTCGCGAACGCCCTCGGCCTCAACGACCTTTCGTACTGGGGCTTCGCCGGACCCGGCGGCAACGCGCCGGCTGCGCTGATGGCACAGACGGTCGGCGCGATCATGTCCGGGCAGGCGAAGAACGTCCTGATGTTCCGGTCGCTGAACGGACGTTCCGGGTTCCGGCTCGGCAAGGGCAGGACCCAGATGCAGAGCGGACCGCTCGGCGGGAACGGCAGCTACGACGAGTACTTCGGGCCGTACGGCCTCGCGTCACCCGGTCAGGCCTGGGCCATGCTGGCGCAACGCCACATGCACGAGTATGGGACGACGAGCGAGCAGCTCGGCGCGATCGCGCTCGCCTGCCGGGAGAACGCGCATGCGAACCCCGGTGCGCAGATGGGCGGTCGGACGATGACCATGGACGACTACCTCGCCTCGCCCATGATCTCCTCGCCACTGCGCCTCAACGACTACTGCCTCGAGACCGACGGCGCGTGCGCGGTCGTCGTGACGAGCGCCGAACGGGCGGCCGATTGCGCCCGGCCTCCGGTCCTCGTTCGGGGTGTGGCGCTGGGGGCGGTGCCGGGGATGCAGGGCGGCATGGTGTTCCCG
>JAYTFI010000294.1:0-7895 GCA_043734485.1 Acidimicrobiales bacterium
GCGCTGCGGCTGACGAATTCGCGCACGCTGATCTGCCTGCCGGTGGCGATCACGAAGTCTTCGGGTTGCTGCTGCTGCAGCATCATCCATTGCATGCGCACGTAGTCGTGGGCGTGACCCCAGTCGCGCAACGAATCCATGTTGCCCATGAACAGGCAAGCCTCCAGGCCCTGCGCGATGTTGGCCAGGCCGCGAGTGATCTTGCGGGTCACGAAGGTTTCGCCGCGGCGCGGGCTCTCGTGGTTGAACAGGATGCCGTTGGATGCGAACAGGCCGTAGCTCTCGCGGTGGTTGATGACCTGGTAGTGGGCGTACGCCTTGGCGCACGCATAGGGCGAACGGGGCTCGAAGCGGGTCGTCTCGCTCTGCGGTGGGTACGCCGACCCGAACATCTCAGAGCTGCCGGCCTGGTAGAAGCGCACCGTCGTGCCGTTGTGCTTCATGAAGCTGCGGATGGCTTCGAGCAACCGCAGCACGCCCACGCCGGTGACGTCGGCCGTGTACTCCGGCTGGTCGAAGCTGATGCGCACGTGGCTCTGCGCGCCGAGGTTGTACACCTCGTCGGGCATCACTTCGTCGAGCAGGTTCCGGAGCGCGCCCGCGTCGGACAGATCGCCGTAGTGCAGGTGGAACATGTCGTTCGGCTCGTCGCCGATGTGCAGATGGTCGATGCGATCGGTGTTGAACAGGCTCGAGCGGCGCACGACACCGTGCACCTCGTAGCCCTTCCCCAGCAGCAGCTCGGAAAGGTAGCTGCCGTCCTGGCCCGTGACGCCGGTGATGAGTGCCTTCTTCATGCCCTACCTCTCGGCCGGTCGCCGGCAGAACTGTCGCCCACCGCCATCGACTCAGCCCTCACGTAGTAGCGCGTTGATCCGCGACACGCCCTCGATGAGGTCGGCGTCGCCCAGTGCGTACGACAGCCTTGCATAGCCGGGTGCACCAAAGGCCTCGCCGGGAACGATCGCCACCTTGGCGTGTTCGAGGATGACGGCGCACAAGGTGAGCGACGAGTCGATCTGGCTGCCGCGGATGGTGCGCCCCATCACGCCGTGCAGGGAGGGGAACGCATAGAACGCGCCCTCGGGCTCTAGGCAGCGCACACCCGGGACCTCGCTGAGCATCCGGGTGATGGTCTGTCGGCGGCGGTCGAAGGCGGCACGCATCTCGGCTACTGCTGACAGGTCGCCGGTCAGGGCCGCGACCGCGGCCCTTTGGGCGATGTTGTTGACGTTGCTCGTCGAGTGCGATTGCAGGTTGGTGGCGGCCTTGATGACGTCGACCGGGCCCAGCATCCAGCCGACCCGCCAGCCGGTCATGGCATACGTCTTGGCCACGCCGTGGACGATCACGATGCGGTCGCCGAGCTCGGGCACGAGCGTGGCGATGGAGCTGATCTCGCGGCCGCCGTAGAGGAGGTGCTCGTAGATCTCGTCGGTGACGACCCATAGGCCGTTCGTCGCGGCCCAGCGGCCGATGGCCGCGACCTCTTCGGGCGAATACACCGCGCCCGTCGGGTTCGACGGCGACACGAACAGCAGGATCTTCGTCTTGTCGGTACGAGCCGCCTCGAGATCGGCGACGGTGAGCTTGAAGCCGGTGTCGATGGTCGACTCGACGTAGACGGGCACGCCGCCGGCCAGCGTGATGGCCTCGGGGTAGGTGACCCAGTAGGGCGCCTGCACGAGGACCTCGTCGCCCGGATCGCACAGTGAGGCGAACGTGTTGTACACCGCCTGCTTGCCGCCGTTCGTGACGAGGACCTGCGACGCCGTCACCGAGTAGCCCGAGTCTCGCTTCGTCTTCATGACGATCGCGTCCTTGAGCCCAGGCTGCCCGCCGGCCGGGGTGTAGCGGTGCATCGCCGGGTCGCGGGCCGCAATGACGGCCGCTTCGACGATGTGCGGTGGCGTCGGGAAGTCGGGCTCCCCGGCACCGAATCCGATGACCGGCTCACCGGCCGCCTGCAGCGCCTTCGCCTTGGCGTCGATGGCCAGAGTGGCCGATTCCTGGATGGCGCCGATGCGTCGGGAGACTCTCGCTGTTGGGCTCATAGCGCCGTACAGCCTTGCAGACCGGCGGACCGCAACCCACGCAGTTTCTGCACTGGACGGCCGTGGGTGAGTGCGTCAGGGAGGAGCGCAGCGACGGAAGGACGCCTCGAATCCCCGAAGAGGCCACGTGGACGGGTGCCGTGGGTGAGTGCGTCAGGGAGGAGCGCAGCGACGGAAGGACGCCTCGAATCCCCGAAGAGGCCACGTGGACGGGTGCCAAAGCGAAGCGGAGGCAGGGCCCGACCACCATGAACATAGGATCGACGCCCGTGCCTGCGCCGACCATCATGATCCCCACCGACCTGCTGCCCAGCGACGGCCGATTCGGCTGCGGCCCGTCGAAGATCCGCACCGAGGCCGTCGATGCCCTCTACGCGGTGTCACCGACCTACCTCGGCACGTCACACCGCCAGGATGGTGTGAAGAACGTGGTCGGACGGCTGCGGACCGGGCTACGCGAGCTCTTCACGCTCCCCGATGGCTACGAAGTGGTGCTCGGGAACGGCGGATCGACGGTGTTCTGGGACATTGCCACGTTCGGGCTGATCGACCGCAAGAGCCAGCACCTCGTCTGCGGCGAGTTCTCCTCGAAGTTCGCGGAAGCCGCCGCGGCCGCACCCCACCTCGTCACTCCCTCGATAATCGAGTCGGCTCCAGGCTCCCGACCCGAAGCCAAGGCTGACGACGCTGTCGACACGTACTGCCTCGTCCACAACGAGACCTCGACCGGAGTCGCCGGCCCGATCGAGCGTCCGGCCGGTACTGCGGCAGCCGACGGCCAGATCGTGCTGGTCGACGCCACATCGGCTGCAGGCGGCCTGGCCGTACAGGCAAGCGAGTTCGACTGCTATTACTTCGCGCCGCAGAAGTGCTTCGCCTCCGACGGCGGCCTGTGGACCGCGCTGTGTTCCCCCGCCGCGCTGGACCGCATCGGGCGGATCGCGGCTAGCGGCCGGTGGATTCCCGCCTCGCTCGATCTCACGATCGCGCTCGACAACAGCACGAAGAATCAGACGTACAACACGCCGGCGTTGGCGACCCTGTTCCTGTTCGCCGAGCAGGTCGACTGGCTGAACAGCAACGGCGGTCTTGCGTGGGCCTCGGCCCGCTGCGCCGAGTCGGCTGGACACCTCTACCGATGGGCGGAGAAGTCGTCGTTCGCGACCCCGTTCGTAGCCGACCCTGCGCTGCGCTCGAACGTGGTCGGCACCATCGATCTCGACGGGGTCGAAGCATCGGCGGTGAACGCGGTGCTGCGGTCGAACGGCATCGTCGACACGGACAGCTACCGCAAGCTCGGGCGCAACCAGCTCCGGGTCGCCATGTTTCCGGCCATCGACCCCGATGATGTACGTGCGCTTACGAACTGCATCGACTACGTGGTGGAGCGCCTACACGCCTGACCCCGCTGCGGGTCATCCACCACGGTCACAGGACAATCGCCGACGCGCGAACCGCAGACGCTCGAACGGCGGTTGCCCGAGCCGCCTCGATGCGGGCTGCCTCCGCCGCCTCCGCCGCCTCCGCCTCCTGTCGTGCTCGTTCAGCCGCCGCTTCTCGGGCGCTCTCCTCGACCCAGCGCTCACGGTCGAGCTCACGGCGGTGCTGCTCGATCCGCGCCTCCTCCGCCTCCGCTCGAATCCGAGCAGCGGTCATCCGCAGCTCGTCAGTGAGGAGATCCGCATCACGATCGAGGGCGGCGGTCTCGTCGTCGAAACGCTGCCGATGGACCCCACGCCATTCGACCCGGGCCTCGGCGAGCGACGGCCCGAGGACTGCATGGCGGCCTGAGATGAACTGCGCACACTCGTCGCACTCCTGCGCGGCCTCTTCTGCGCCTGCGTAGTCGAAGCGCACGTCTTCCCAATTCGGTTGCCACGACGGCATGTCTTCTCTCCCTCCGAAACCCTGCGTCGACCGTACCGACGCCATGTCCCGCAGAGAAGAGGAAAAGCGTCGCCTCCGTGCCATGCTCCGTCGGTGAAGCTGCAACGCCTGGCCGAGCACCGGTCCATGCCCTGGGCCAACGGCCGTGGGACGACGCTCGAAATCGTCGCCTTCCCGGCGCCGGAAGCGTGGACGTGGCGGCTGAGTCTCGCAACCGTCGCAGACGACGGCCCGTTCTCGTCCCTTCCGGGAGTCGTGCGCTTCATCGCCGTGGCCGAAGGTGCCGGCATGATGCTGACGATCGATGGGGTCGCGCACCGGCTCGCCAAGTACGAGGCAATGGCCTTCTCCGGTGGTGCCGCGACCGTATGCGCGCTGATCGACGGCCCGATTCGCGACCTGAACCTGATGCTGCGCGGCGACGGTGCGGCAACCGACGCGGGCGAGCTCCGCGTGGAGCGAATCGGGCGGGGAACGACGGTCAAGGCCGCCGGTGCGGTCGCCATGGTGGTCCTCGACGGTGCGATCGCGGTCTCGACGCCATCGCCGGGCTTCCCCGGCACGCCGGTACGCGAACGCGCCGGCCGTTTCGACGCGTTCCTCCTCGAAGGCACGGACAACGAACGGCGTATTGCTGCCGACGATGAGCACGCCCACACATACGCCCGCCTCGGTTCGGTCGCCACCGCCGTGGTCGACAGCGTGGTCGCCTTCGTGTCCGTCCGCTGACGGCAACCGATTTCGACGGTGTGCTGGGCTGGACGCGCCAGTACGATCGCCCGGATGATCACGTCCTTCGTCTTCGTGAAGAGCGAGCCCCGCCACATGGTGTCGCTCGGGCAGTCGATCGCCGACCTGGAAGGCGTGCGCGAGGTGTACTCCACCATGGGCGAAGCCGACCTGATCGCCATCCTGTGGGTTGCGGACCACGAACAGATCGCCACGATCGTCACCGAGCAGATCGCGGCCATGGACGGCGTGATGTCGACCCGGACCTCTGTCGCGTACAGGGCGTACAGCACCGACGATCGTAATCTCGTCTGAGCGCGGGCCGACCGTGACCACGCTCCTGGTCGACGGGATCGGGTTACTCGTCACGAACGACCCCGCCGCGGGTGACGGACCACTCGGCATCATCCGCGACGCCGCTGTCGTTATGGACGGGGACCGCATCGCCTGGGTCGGCCCGTCATCCCAGGCGTCCGCGGCCGACGCACACATCGACGCGGGCGGGGCATGTGTCCTGCCGGGCTTCGTCGACAGCCACACCCATCTCGTGTTCGCCGGCGACCGATCGGAGGAGTTCGCGGCCCGCATGGCCGGCCAGCCGTATGCCGCCGGCGGCATCCGCGTCACCATGGAGGCCACCCGCGCGGCCACCGACGATGAACTACGCGCGCATACGGTCTCGCTGCGGACCGAGGCCCGCCGGGCCGGCATCACCACGGTCGAGATCAAGTCGGGCTACGGCCTTCGCACGGCCGACGAGGTCCGCTGCCTGCAGATCGGCCGCGAGCACACGCACGACACGACGTTCCTCGGCGCGCATCTCGTCCCCCCGGAGTTCGCCGGCCGCGCCGACGACTACGTGGCCTACGTCATCGACGAGATGCTGCCCGCCGCCGCGCCCCACGCGCACTGGTGCGACGTGTTCTGCGAGACCGGCGCATTCGATGCCGACCAGTCACGGGCCGTCCTTCTCGCCGGACTGGCCCATGGCCTTGAGCCGCGCATCCACGCCAACCAGCTCGGCCACGGCCCCGGCGTGCAGCTCGCGGTCGAGTTGGGCGCGGCCAGTGCGGACCATTGCACGTACCTGAGCGACTCCGACCTCGACGCGCTTGCGGCCGGCAGCACGGTGGCGACGTTCCTCCCCGCCGCCGACTTCTCCACGCGCTCGCCGTACCCCGATGCCCGTCGTGCCATCGACGCCGGCGTCACCGTCGCGCTGGCCACCAACTGCAACCCAGGATCGAGCTTCACGACCTCGATGGGGTTCGTGATCGCGTTGGCCGTGCGCGACCTCCGTATGACCGCGGACGAAGCAATCGCGGCGGCAACGCTGGGCGGTGCGAAGGCGCTGCGACGGACCGACGTCGGCGTTGTCACGCCCGGTGCGCGTGCCGACCTCATCGTCCTGCGAGCGCCGAGCTACACACACTTCGTCTACCGGCCCGGCGTGCCGCTGGTCGCGACGGTGATCGAGGGTGGGACCGTGCACGAGGGTGGGACCGTGCACGAGGTTTGGCGGTGACGACGGCTCCGGGTTCCCGATGCGACAACTGCTGCCCGCGCACCTACACGCGGTTCGGGTCGCGGATGCCCCCGTCGGTCAGCCACAGAACCGCTAAGTACGTGAAGATCGCGGCGATCAACGTGCCCCGCACGAGCCCGGGAATGGCCGACGGTTTCAGCGTCGCATGCGCAGTCGACCGAGCCCAGATCAGCGGGATGGCCAAACCAAGAAGTGGCAGTCCAGGTGCCAACATCGAGCGGCCATAGGCGAGCTCCGGAGTGGTCAGCATCGTCGCCAATGACGGTGGACCCATCGCCACGCTGACGGCCGCGCCCACTGTGCCTGTGGCCGCGCCGATCAGTGCCAGCACCGCAGCCGCGGCGAACTGCCCTCCACCCGACGGCAGCGAGCCGCCGAAGAGCGGGCCGCTCAGAGCACCCACCGCGCCACCGATGAGACCGAACATGAAGAGGACGGCGGCGGGCACGACCACCTGGCGGTTGGCGAGGCGGCCGCGATGGCGGGGCAGCATGGCCAGGATGGCCGGATGGTCGGCATCTTGCGACAGTGCCTCGGTCGCGTCGAGACCGGCGATGAATACGGCGATGCCGGCGATGAGCACGACCGGCAGTGCGCCCTCCCACGCGGCCCGGCACGCCAGCCCGGCCACGACCGCACACAGCAGCACCCGGACGACGCGGCCGAGCGGCCAGCGGGCGACGCTGCGCAGGCTCCGCGAGTAGACCGCGCCATTGGCATCCGACCAACCCGGCACGCGGAACCATGGCTTCCCCCGCGAATGCTCGGCCGTGAGCTGACGACGCAAAAGGAGCACGGCCCGCAGGTCCTGGGTCGACACGGCGAAGCGGAGCTGGCCGACCAGTGCGGCCCGCCGCTCGACCTTCTCGAGGAGGACACCGCCAACACTCCGGAGCGCGAACGCGAGCAGCCCGACGGCCAACACCGAGAGAGCCAGGCCGCCGGTCCAGGCCGCAATACGCGGTCGGCCGAGCGGCGACACCCCGAGCCCTCCGACGAACGACAGCGGCGAGGTGACCCGGTCGAAGCCCACATCGAGAGCGGACCAACCGATGATGGCCAAGCCGAGGACAGTCGCCACGGCGGCCGACATCCGGCGGCTCGACACCACCGTGGCAAGCGACATCCAGCTCACGCCGAAGAGCCCGCCGACAAGGGCACCCACACCCACCCAGGCGAATGGGTTGCCCGGCAGGAACGGGATCGACAGGCGTCCGACCACACCGAACGCAATCGCGCCGGTGACGAGACCACGCCGGAGCTGATGCACGAACGGTCGGGTGAGCGCCGCCCGACGCGGCACCGGCGCCTGCAGCACATGCGCAAGATCGGCCGCTTCGATGGCGAGCGGTCCGCCACGACCGCCGGAACGGGCCGCAGCGGCAAGCAGCACGGCCATCACGAGCCCGACCACCGCCGGGCCGCGGTCGAGCACCGTCAACTGCGCGTGGGCCGATACGTGCCGCTTGCCGAGCTGGGATGCCAGCCACCACACCATGATCCCGACGCCGACCACGACGACGTACACGCGGTACAGCGCGTCGGACCAGTGGATGTCGGCCAACCGGTTGCGCCGCCGCGCCGCCCGCAACGCTCGGAGCGCCTCGACCGACGGATCGTCGGGAGTTCGGGTCACGAACTTTTCGGCGGTCACGAGACCAACGCGAGCACGGTTGCTG
>JAYTFI010000295.1:0-5082 GCA_043734485.1 Acidimicrobiales bacterium
CCACAATCGGGGGATGTACCTCGGAGAAGCGGTCACGTCGCATTGAGCAAGTTCGAGCGGCGTCCGGCCGGCAAGGCGACCGGGGAGAACAAAGCTCCCGACGACGCGCCGCGCACGCCGTGGCGCGTCGAAGGTGCGCCCAAGCCACCCGGCGCAGATGGCGATCGGCCGCCGAACAACCGGACTCGCTGGATCATCATCATCGTTGGCGCGTTCGCGTTCAACTGGATCCTCGCCTCGATCGTGACACCGTCGACGAAGGTGCAGGTGCTGTCGTACACGGTGTTCGTCGACCAGGTCTCGGCAGGTCATGTGAAGGCGGTGAACAGCAAGGGCGACACCATTCAGGGCACGATGAAGACGGCGGTGGAAATCGACAAGGCCACCGTCACGGACTTCACAACGGAACGGCCGACGTTCGCCGATGACAAGCTCCTCGAGCAGCTTCGGTCCGAGAAGGTTGACGTTCGGGCGAAGCCGCTGTTCTCGAGCACGCCGGCGTGGTTGACGTTGCTGGCGAATTTCGGGCCGACGCTGCTGATAATCGGGCTCGTGGTGCTGGGCACGCGGGCCATGCGCAAGAGCGGAGGCATGGGTGCGATCGGCGGGCTCGGACGTTCCAAGGCTGTTCGTGGTGACGCTGCTCCGGTGCGCATGACCTTTGCCGATGTGGCGGGGATCGATGAGGTCGAGGAGCAGCTGATGGAGATCGTCGACATGCTCCGCAACCCGGCGAAGTACGCAGCAGTCGGCGCCCAGCTGCCCCGGGGAGTGCTGCTCTCCGGCCCTCCCGGCACCGGTAAGACGCTGCTGGCCCGGGCTGTCGCGGGCGAGGCTGGTGTGCCGTTCTTCTCGGCGTCGGCGGCCGAGTTCATCGAGATGATCGTCGGCGTCGGTGCGAGCCGAGTCCGCGATCTGTTCGATCAGGCGAAGAAGGTCGCGCCGTCGATGATCTTCATCGATGAGCTGGACGCCATCGGTCGGGCCCGAGGCGGCGGGGCGAGCTTCGGCGGTGTCGATGAGCGGGAGCAGACACTGAATCAGATCCTCACGGAGATGGATGGTTTCACGCGGGCCGATGGTGTGGTCGTGATCGCGGCAACGAATCGTGCCGATGTGCTCGATCCGGCGCTGCTGCGTCCTGGGCGCTTCGATCGGCGCATCGTGGTGAGCCCGCCCGACATCGTCGGACGCGAAGCGATCCTGAGCGTGCACATCCGTGGTGTGCCGCTGGCACCGGAGGTGTCGATGGCCCAGATCGCGTCGATCAGCCCGGGCATGGTCGGGGCGGATCTCAAGAACCTCGTGAACGAGGCTGCGCTGCTGGCGGCCAAGCGCGGGCACACGCAGTTGGTGACGGCGGACTTCACCGATGCGCTCGAGAAGATCGTTCTCGGGGCCGAGCGTCACATCGCGCTCTCGTTGCAGGAGCGGACGCGTACTGCGTTCCATGAGGGCGGGCATGCGTTGCTTGGGATTCTCATTGCCGGAGCAGACCCGGTGCGCAAGGTCTCGATCATCCCGCGGGGCAACGCGTTGGGGGTGACGTTCCAGGCGCCGGACGTCGATCGCTACGGGTTCGACGAAACGTACCTCCGCGGCCGCATCGTCGGCGCGCTCGGCGGGCGCGCGGCCGAGGAGATCGTGTTTGGAAACGTGACGACGGGGGCGGAGTCCGATCTTGAGCAGGCGACTGGGCTTGCCCGTCAGATGATCGGCCGCTGGGGCATGTCCGACGCCATCGGTCCGGTGACCGTGCTGCCCGCCGCTGGTGGCGACAACTGGTATCCCGGAGATGCGCGCTCCCCATCGGAGAGCACAAGGCGCCTGGTCGATGAGGAGACACGTCGCCTCATCGATGCGTGCTACCAGGAGTCGATGGCCACGCTGCTGGGGCACCGGCCGCAGTTGGACCGCCTCGCACGAGCGCTGCTCGCCGCGGAGACGCTCGACGAGCACGCTGTGTACGAAGCGGTCGGGCTCGAACGCCCTGTAATGGCACCGCTCCTGCCGTTCCCGGGCGATCCGAGCAGCCCGACCGTTTCGTCCGGGTTCACGGTCGGGCCCGCGGATCTCCTGTATGACCAACGCTGACGCGATCGGGCTTCAGGGGCTGTCGGCGGAGGAAGCGGAACGCCGGTTGACGCGTGACGGGCCGAACGAGTTGCCCAAGGCGCTGAGGCGGAACCTGTTGCGTCAGGTCTGGAATGTGGTTCGTGAGCCGATGCTGCTGCTGTTGCTCGGCGCGGGAACGGTGAACTTCTTGTTGGCCGAGCCGCTCGACGGCATTCTCCTGATGTCGTTCGTGGTCGTAGTGATCGGCATCTCGATCTACCAGGAGCACAAGACGGAGAACGCGCTGGCGGCCCTGCGCGATCTGTCTGCGCCGCGGGCGTTGGTGGTGCGTGGTGGGGAGCAGGTGCGCATCGCCGGTCGTGAGGTGGTGCGAGGCGACCTGGTGCTGCTGTCGGAAGGTGACAGGGTGCCGGCCGACTCGGTACTGCTCGACGGGGTGAACCTGTCGGTCGACGAGTCGGCCCTCACCGGCGAATCGGTCCCCGTTCGCAAGTCGGCGGGCGCCTCTCCGCCGTCGGTTGAGGGCGAGAGTCTGTCCGATGGGAATGTGGTGACGGGACGACCCGGTGGTGACGACACGCCATGGTTGTTCACCGGCACGCTCGTGGTGAAGGGTCACGGATTGGTCCGGGTTGCCGCCATCGGTGCCGGCACTGAACTGGGTGGGATCGGAACCGCGTTGCGGACGATCCAGCCTGAGCGCACCCGATTGCAGCGTGAGGTCGATCGGCTCGTGCGCGTGGTGGCGGTGATCGGGTTGAGCGCGGCGGCGATTGTTGTGGTTGCGTACGGCCTGGTCCGTGGTGGTTGGCTGCAGGGGCTGCTGGCCGGCATCGCGACTGCCATGGCGGTGCTGCCTGAGGAGTTCCCGGTAGTGCTGACCGTGTTCCTCGCGTTGGGTGCATGGCGCATGTCGAAGAGCAAGGTGCTCACCCGCCGCTCCCCGGTCATCGAGACTCTGGGTTCGGCCACGGTGATCTGTGTCGACAAGACCGGCACGCTGACCATGAACAGCATGACCGTACGCGAACTGATGATTGACGGGGCACGCCATTCGCTCCCCGGCCAGCCACTGCCGGAGGAGTTCCACACGCTGGCGGAGTTCGCTGTGCTCGCCTCTCCGGTTGATCCGTTCGACCCCATGGACAAGGCCTTCCGGGTCCTCGGCGACCGGTACCTGGCCGGGACGGAGCATGTCCACGCCGACTGGTCGCTGGTGCGCGAGTACGCACTGTCGGAGCATCTGCTCGCCCTTTCCCATGTCTGGCGGTCTCCCGACAGCAGCCGTTACGTCGTGGCGGCCAAGGGCGCGCCCGAAGCCATCGCCGACCTCTGCCACCTCGGCACTGAGAAGCTCGCGAACCTCACCGAACAGGTCGACGCGGCAACCGCCAGCGGCCAACGTGTGCTGGGTGTCGCCCGGGCGTACTTCGACCGGTCAGGGCGCCTGCCCACCGAACAGCACGACTTCGAGTTCGAGTACCTCGGGTTGGCCGGCCTCCACGACCCGGTGCGCCCGGGCGTTGCCGATGCGGTGGCCGAGTGCGCCCGCGCCGGGGTCCGCACCGTGATGATCACCGGCGATTACCCCGGCACCGCGTTGGCGGTTGCCCGTGAGATCGGCCTGGACCATGGGGCGGGATGTATCACCGGACCGGAGCTGTCCACCATGCCCGACCACGAGTTGGCCCGCCGCGTCCGCACGGTGAGCATCTTTGCCCGCATGGTGCCCGAGCAGAAGCTGCAGCTCATCCGGGCGTTGAAGGCCAACGACGAGATCGTCGGCATGACCGGCGACGGTGTGAACGACGCCCCGGCATTGCGGGCTGCGGACATCGGCATTGCGATGGGTGCCCGGGGCACCGACGTCGCCCGCGAGGCGGCTGCTTTGGTGATCCTCGACGATGACTTTGCGTCCATCGTGGGTGGCATCCGCCAAGGGCGGGGCATCTTCGACAATCTCCGCAAGGCGATGTCGTACATCATCGCCGTGCACGTACCCATCGTCGGAATGTCGATCGTCCCACTGTTCGTCGCCCATTGGCCGCTGGTGCTGCTCCCCGTCCAGATCGCCTTTCTCGAGCTGATCATCGACCCGGCCTGCTCGGTGGTGTTCGAAGCCGAGCAGATCGACTCGAGGATCATGGATCAGCCACCTCGACCCGTCGGCCGGCCGATGTTTGACCGACGCGTGCTCACCCTCGCCGCGCTGCAGGGACTGTCCGTGCTGGCGGCCGTCATCGCCGTCTACCTGTGGAGCGTGCTCTCTGGCCGCAGCGACGACACCGTCCGCTCCATCACGTTCGCCACGCTCGTGCTCTCGAACCTCGCGCTGATCCTCGTGAACCGTTCATGGCGGCTCTCGATCTGGCGCACGGTGGTCGAACGACGCAACCCGACACTGAAGTGGATCCTGACGTTCGCGGTGGGCCTCCTGGCGCTTCTCCTGACTGTCCCCGGATTGCGTAACGCCTTCAACCTCGGCCCGATGTCGGCTATCGAGGCGATCGTTGCCCTCGGGGCCAGTGGTGCTGGAGTGGCCTGGTTCGAGGCCTTCAAAGTCGTCTCGACACGTTCGAATCGTCGATGAGAGCGCGCAGGAGGACCGGGGCTCCATGACGTCCGGGACTATCGAGCGAGCCAGCGCCATCGACATGATGGAACGGGCGACCGCCACGACGCCGGCCGCCGGACAGGTTGGTGCAGTGTTGCTGTTCGCGTCGGCTCGTTGTCTTGAACTCGACATCGTACGGTCGGCGCTCGCCGACCGGATCTCTGGCGTCCCGCGACTCCGCCAACGCCTGCGGTCTGTGCCGTTCGCGTGCGGGAGACCGATCTGGGTGGACGACCCCTCGTTCGATATCGCCGACCACGTGAACGAGGTGCGGTGTCCATCGCCGGGGGACCGAACCGCGCTCTTCGCCGTCGTATCTGACGTTGTCGTCACACGCCTGCCCCCCGAGCGACCGCTCTGGTCGGCAACGCTCGTCACCGGCCTCACCGACG
>JAYTFI010000296.1:0-3795 GCA_043734485.1 Acidimicrobiales bacterium
ACATCGCTCACCTGGGGCATCCCGATCCCCTGGGACCCGGCGCACGTCACGTATGTGTGGTTCGACGCACTCACCAACTATGCGACGGCGATCGGACTCCTGAGCGATCCCGATCGCTTCGCCACCTGGTGGCCGCACGTGCGCCACATCGTGGGCAAGGACATCCTCCGATTCCACTGCGTCTACTGGCCGGCGATGTTGATGGCCGCCGGGATCGAACCGCCCAAGATCGCTGTCCACGGCTTCCTTCTCATCGGTGGCGAGAAGCTCTCGAAGACCGGCTTCGCCCAGATCTATCCCGCCGATCTGGCCGACGAGTTCGGTGTCGACGCGGTCCGCTATCACCTGCTCCGTGAAGTGCCGTTCGGCAATGACGGCGAGTTCAGCCACGAAGGTGTGGTTGCGCGCTTCAACTCCGACCTGGCCAACAACTTCGGCAACCTCGCGGCTCGGGTCGCGACGGTGGTGGGCAAGAAGTGCGACGGCATTGGGCCTGCGCCTCGGGCCGACTCTCCGCTCGCGGCGGTCGCTGCGGTGGTCGTGGCGGACGTCTGCGACGCTTGGTCGCGCATCGCCCCGGCCGAGGCCCTGGAGGCGACATGGCGCCTGATCCGGGAGACGAACGCCTACCTCGAGGCGAACCAGCCATGGAAGACCGAACCGGGCCCGGAGGTCGACGCGGTGATGGGGGACTCGCTCGAGGTGCTGCGGATCGTGGCCATCCTGGCCAGCGTGGCGATGCCGACGATCTGCCAGGAACTGTGGTCGCGACTCGGGCTGCCCGGTGCCGTTTCCGACCAGCGCGTGCCCGACGCTGTTGCATGGGGCGGCTATCCGGGAGGGCTACCCGTGGTGAAGGGCGACCCGCTCTTCCCGCGGAAGTAACGCCGCTGCGGCCCGTCAGGCGTGCTGCGCGGTCTGCGCGGCGTCGGTCGCGGCGTCGCCGGTGAGTCGGATGTCGAAGGACAGATCCGGCTCGCTGAGCCCGATCGCGGGTGCCGAGGACACCAACCGGGCGACCGTGTTATCGACCGAGATACGGATGCCGCGACTGAACTTCGACGGCTCGAGGATCGAGAACAGATGGTCGGCCTCGACATCGACGACTTCGGCGTTGGTGGCCACGGCCAGGGCTCGCTGCTTCGCCGGATCGACGAGCCGGTCCTTCGTCGTCACCAGCACCGTGGTCGGGACGCCGGTGGTTGCGGCCCAGGGACGGGCGTCGTAGTCCGCGAGGGCATGGCCGGCCTCGGTGAGCGAGCGGGCGTCGTTGCGCCGCATCTCCGCAGAAAGCCACGGCATGATCGGCGCGACCTCCGGAACCCTGCGGGCCGTACGGGCCAGCGACCAGCGCAGGATCCGGGCGCCGAGGCGGGACCGGAGGAACGATTCGGTGAACGGCAGGCCGTGCCAGCGGGCGCGGTCCATGCGGCTGGCCTTCCACTCCATCGCCGTCGCCCCGAGCACCAGGCCCTGCACGAGGTCGGGATGCCGGTGGCGCAGGAGCATGGCCACGGGCCCGCCCATGGAGTAGCCGACGGCCACGACCGGGCCGACACCCAGCGCCTCGACGACCCCGGCGGCGTCGTCGGCCACATCCTCGAGGGTGAAGGGCTCCTCGGTCCGGATGCCGCGCCCATGCCCGCGGTGGTCGACGGCGATGAAGTCGTAGTGCTCGCCCAGTTCTTCGTAGGCGGTGACGAACTGCAGGTCGGCCGATGCGGTCCATCCATGCAGCAGGACGACCACCGGTGTGGTGGTGCGACCGGTGAGGTGGGTGCGGACGAAGATCTCGCCCCGTCCCGGGACGCGGATGATGCGGGCGGGCGGGACGAAGGCGGGAGGTACGGCGCGCATGAGGCGATGCTAGCTCTTGCAAGCAGTCAGCTAGCACGGCGGACGTCGGCCAACATGGGCCGATGCCCTGGGCCGACTCGCACTGCCATCTCCACGACGAGCGCGTCGATGCCGAACAGGCTGTCCCGGTTGCCCGCGCCGCCGGCGTCGCCCGGATGGTCACGGTCGGCTGCGACGAGGCGACGTCGCTGGCGGCAATCCGCTGTGCGGCCCGCTTCGACGATGTGTGGGCCACCGCCGGCCTGCATCCCCATGACGCGGTCGACGGCCTCGACTGGGTGCAGGCGCTGCTGGACGATCCAGCCGCCCGTCGGGTCGTCGGGGTCGGCGAGTGTGGGCTCGATTACTTCTACGAGCACTCACCCCGGGAGGCGCAGCGGGCGGTGTTCGCCGAGCAGATCCACCTCGCCCACGACCACGGCCTGCCACTGGTTGTCCATACCCGCGACGCCTGGGACGAGACGTTCGCGATCCTCGCGGCCGAGGGCACGCCCGACTCGACGATCTTCCACTGCTTCTCCGGCGGTCCGGCCGAGGCGGAGCGCTGCCTGGCGCTCCATGACGGGGTCTTCCTGAGCTTCTCGGGGATCGTGACGTTCAAGACTGCTACGGCGTTGCGCGAAGCGGCGTGGATCACGCCCCTCGATCGGCTGCTGGTCGAGACCGACTCGCCCTACCTTGCGCCCGTCCCCCATCGGGGCCGATCGAACCAGCCGGCATTCGTGCCACTGGTCGGGGCCGCAATCGCCGTGGCGAAGGGTTTGGAGGTCGGTGAGGTCGAAGCCGCCACGTGGTCGGCGACGGCCCGGGCCTTTGGTCTCCCGCACGGGGTCACGCACGGTCTCCCGCACGGGGTCGCGGCATCGGCATGAACACCGCCGCCGCCCCAATCCACCTGCTCACCCGCACCGACATTGCTTCCTACTTCGAGCGCAGCGGTGGCCATCCCAGCCGAGCGCTCGGCCAGAACTTCGTTGTCGATCCCAACACGGTCCGGCGTATCGTCCGTCTCGCCGATGTCGTCGAAACGGATCGCGTGGTCGAGATCGGCGCCGGGCTCGGTTCGCTGACGCTGGCGCTCGCCGAGACCGGAGCCGCGGTCACCGCCGTGGAGATCGACCGCCACCTCATCGACGAGCTCCGTGAGAACGTCCGTGCGCATAGCAATGTCGTCGTGGTGCATGCCGACGCCATGGCGATGGACTGGCACGAGCTACTCCCCCCCGAGCACGGCCCTTACGTCCTCGTCGCCAACCTGCCCTACAACGTGGCCACGCCGCTGGTCGCCGACCTGCTCGACGGCGTTCCCCAGATAGGCCGCATGCTGGTGATGGTGCAGAAGGAGGTCGGCCAGCGCCTGGCCGCGAAGGCCGGCGACGACGCGTACGGGGCCGTGAGTGTGAAGGTCGCGTATTGGGGTGAGGCCCGCATGGTGGGCACTGTGGGTCCGAGCGTGTTCCTCCCGCAGCCGAAGATCGAGTCCGGTCTGGTGCGCATCGATCGCCGCAGCGTGCCTGCAGTCGACCCGGCGCTCGTGACCGCCGCGGTGCTGTTCACGCTCGTACGCGCCGGATTCGCTCAGCGCCGCAAGATGCTTCGTCGGGCCCTTGCAGGAATCGTCGAGCCAGAAACATTCGTACGTGCACATATCGCTTCGACGAAACGTGCGGAGGAACTGTCGGTCGAGGAGTGGGGCCGCCTGGCCATCGCCGCGTCGGCTGAAACAGGCGGATCGGGCTGAACCTGGTGGATCGGCGTCGATCGTTTGCTGAGTCAGCTGCGGTCGTAGCGCTCAAGCGCTGCAAGGTGTCCGTGCGAGCGGGCCATTCGGCCGTCACTCGTGATCAGAGCCGACGGAATAGCGTGTGTTGATGCGTTCTGCGGGTACGGGTCCTAAACCGATCGTTGCCCGTCGACGACCACGGTGCTTGGGATGAG
>JAYTFI010000297.1:0-5620 GCA_043734485.1 Acidimicrobiales bacterium
CCCACGACCGCACGGACGCGCGCACGTCTGCTCGCCGCGAACGCACGTATGGGCGCTTTCAGCACCGAGCCGGTAGCGCGCAAGCGAGCCGACGTCGAAGAAGCCATCACGGCGGCGAGGGCCGTAGGCGACCCCGAGACGCTCGGAGCGGCGCTGATGTCGAGCGTCTACCTCGGCTGCGGACCCGACGACCTCGCCGAGCGTCGCCTGCTGCTCGACGAACTCATCGCAGCCGCCCGCGCCGCGAACCGACCGGACTGGGAAGCAATGAGATGGAGCTTTCAAGCCAGTCTGCACCTCACCCTCGGACAGTACGAACAGGCGCAGACAGCGGAAGCCCAACTAGAACGTGTGACCCTCCACAGCCGCGACCCCTTCGCCGCTGTCGCCTTCGGTGAAATCGCCTCGCGCCGCGCCTGCATCAACGGGGACTTCGCCGAGGCCGAGCGGCACGCCGGCGAGCAACTCGCGCTCAGCCAGCGCATCGGCATCAGCGAACCGGCGCTAGCAACAGTGGCCGGTCTGTACCTCGCGGTCTGGAACCTCCAGGATCGATACGACGACATCGACGAGTTGCTGCGCGCTTTCACCGTACCGAACGACGGCGAATGGAAGCGGCTTATCGACCTGTGGACGGCCAGCCTGCGCGCCAGGCAGGGTCGAATGCACGAAGCCGCCACGGCCCTCGGCCCGGCGGGCACGCCGTTAGAACACGGACGGAACTGGGGAGGCGCCGTGGAGGACGCGACGACCGCGATCGTGCACCTTGACGATCCCGACAGAGCCGAGGCGCTCCTCGAACAGCTGTGGCCCTACTGTGACCTCGATTGCACCCTCGAGACGATCCAGTACCGCGGAGCCGTCGCACACCACATCGGCCGGCTCCTCACAACCTGCAAACGCAACGACGAGGCAGTCGAACAACTGGCAAAGGCACACGACCGCTACACCGCGCTCGGCTCGCCGCCCTGGCTGGCGATAGTGGAACGCGACATCGCGCTCGCCCGCAGAGGCACATGATCCCCCTGATGCGCGTCGTCTCCTCATGCCGGGCGTCGCGGAAATGAGCATGCACACGCCTCGACTCAACTCTTACGAGTACTGAGACAACATGCTCATTGAAGGTCCAGCATCACGAAGTCGCCGAAACAGCGCGGCTCTGGCAGTGCTGGCCCATCGCTAGCGAAAGAGGGCGCACCGAAGACACCGCTACAGAGCCGTTCGGGTTCGTTGCGAGCTCCCCGCCGTCCCACTACTTCCACTGGCGCGCAACACGCAACTGGAGCGCGAAACCCGAAATCACCCCTGCGGGGAGAAGGTCGAGGCACCACTTAAGCCTCTGACTAGGTGAAAACGTGTGGAGCAGGTACCGGGGTCGAACCGGCATTGCCTGTTCGAAGCAGTGGTAGCGTGGCTACCTGGTCGGACCGTTCTGCGTGAGGTCCAGCTACTCGCCGAGGCCGTTCGATCTATAGTTGGGCATGGCTAGGGGCGATCATGTCAAGGCGCTCCTTCGCGGTCACCGTGAGGGCGACGACGGCGAGTTTCGTGCCACGGCCGCGTTGATTATTGAGGACGAGCGACGCAAGAAGCATGATCTTCTGGCCGATGAGCTTGTGGCGATTCTCGACGAGCCTGTCCGCACGCGGCGTGCCCCGACGTTGGGCACGCTGCGACCGCTGCCGAAGGGCCGAGATGAGACGCCGCTTCTGAACGTGCGGCAGCCGGAACGGAGTTTGCAGGATCTGGTTCTCACCGACAGCACCCGGTCGGTTCTCGTTGATGTTCTGGAGGAGCAGCGTGTTCGTGCTGCGCTTCGCGCGCACGGGATCGGTCCACGTTCGGCGGTGTTGTTCGTGGGGCCGTCTGGGACCGGGAAGTCGGCGACCGCGGAAGCGATGGCGGGTGAGCTTGGCTGGCCTTGGCGCACGTTCAACTTGCCGCAGTCGTGTCGTCGTATTTAGGTGAAACAGCGAAGAATTTGAAGCAGATCGTTTCGTTTCTTCGAAGCGACTCTTGGGTGTTGTTGTTTGATGAGTTTGACATGCTTGCTCGTGATCGTTCGGAACGTGGTGATTCACGGGGAATTGAAACGTGTTGTGGCGACGTTGTTGCAATTGATCGAAGAATCAGACACTGATTCGCTGATTATTGCGACAACGAATCATTCGGATTTGATGGACGCAGCGTCGTGGCGGCGCTTCGACGAGATCGTTTCCTTCGACCTTCCGGATGCCACACTGCGCGCAGAGATTTTGTCGATGAAGCTCCGCAGCGTGCGTTCGTGGTTCGATTTGAACGCCACGGCTGAGCGTCTTGCCGGTTCGACACCTGCGGAGATCGAAGCGGTTGCCTTCGACGCTGTCCGATTGATGGTTCGAAGCATTGACCGTGAGGTTGGGGTTCGTCACGTCGAGTACGGACTTGATCGAATGGAGGAGCGACGGCGGACAATCTCCGGCTCCCGGGGATAGTCGAACTAGGCCGCCGGCCGACCTTGCTTCAACTGAGGCGAGTGTTGGAACCACCGAAGCGGCGGGGCAATACTGGTTTTGGACGGTCACCCAAGCACGGCGACGCTGCGGCTCATGGTCGCGATGTCCGCGATGAGGCGGGAGCGATCACGGTCCTACATCTCAGTCGTAAGCCTGTCCTTGGCGTCGATCCTCGACTTGTGTTCGTCCTCGAATTTCACTCGCAAGTCGAAGCCGACGAACTACGCCGTGCCGGTCTGACGATCCTCGACGGTTCCAACCGCCACGCGGTAGTCGCGTTCTCCGACGATCTTGAACTTGCGCTCTTCCACGAGCGACTTGCGGCGTACTCCGGCCCGGGTCCCTGATGGTCAGAAGAGTTCCCCTCATCAGGCGTTCTTCGATTCGATCGTGAACACCGCCCCACCATCGTCACCCTCGCCGATATCGACGCCCACCGACACAGGCAACGACCCTACCGGGCCGGCAGGCACCAGCAACGGGCACCCCCGACGCACCACCATCCCGCCACCACCCAAAACCCGCCCCCAGATTTCAGTACAGTAATTATGGACGATCCGAACCCGCCAGCGGCGGATACTCCCTTATCCCACAAGGACTTCAACCCGCTATGTCAGGAGTCCCGGAATCTGCCTCGTCGGTGGATCGTCGAACGTACTTGGTCTTGGATTATGAACGATCGCCGACTCCAAATCGACTATGAACGCGATCCCGAAGTCGCCCGAGGCTTCGTATGGGTCGCACAGTCCAGGCTCCTACTCCGACGCCTGACCGAACCCGCAACCGGTAAACGCGCTGCGTGAACCTTCGCGACAGCCTCTCACATGCTTGATGGCCCCGTCCTTTCCTGCAGCGTCCATTGCCTGAAAGATGACAAGGACGGCGTGTTCGTTCGGCGCGTGAAGCAGCTGTTGCAAGGCGCTCAGCTGCTCGACGTGTTTCGCCAGGAGCTTCTTATATTTCTTCTTGGATCCGTAGATTGGACGTCCGTCTGTCGGCCAGTTCTTGAGCTTGACCTTCTTGCCCTCGTGGACGCGGTAATCGTCGCCGACATTGTTCGTGTTTGTCCGTTCTGCCGTATGGGAGTGTACGAGTCGATCGTCACGAACTATGCGATCTGGAGCCGCCTGAACAATGGGGTTTTGGCTATCGCTACGACGAGTCCGAAGCCGACTGCAGCGAGGAGCGTTCCGGCCACGACCGGAATCGACAACGACGTCATCATGAGTCCGGTTGCGGCCAGAATGGAAATGACCAAAACGTTGGCCAACGAGGCGATGATGAGCCAACGGCTTGGGCGAGACCACAGCTGCTGGCGTTCGCGAATGGCGTAGAGCGTCGTTTGGCTGCCGAACACCAGGGCGATGAGGGCCAGCGTGTCGAGCGCTGCGGGTGTGAGATCCAAGCGGAAGTGGCCGAAGGCGAGTACTGCGCTGCAAAATGCCAGTAGGCAAACGCCGAGGATCGCTCCCGCCATCGTTAGGGTGCCGATCCGCCACGAGTTGGGCAGCGGCGATGGTTGTACCTTGTCTGTTGCCAATGACATGGTCAGGAAATCTCCGGTGACCATGATGATGACCATCAACATAGGCGACAGGATTGCGTGACCGGTCATAACGAGGCCGACGAGGAGAAAGAGCACCGTCACAATCTTTTTGGTGATGGTGTTCAGGGTGTAGGTGAGGATGCGCTGGAACGTGACCCGACCTTCTTTGACGGCGGCCACGATGCCGACCAGCCCGGGCTGGGTCAGCACCATGCCGGCCGCTGATTTGGCCACGTCGGTCGCGGTGGATACTGCGATTCCCATCTGTGCTTGTCGGAGCGCAGGTGCGTCGTTGGCGCCGTCGCCGCACATTCCGACGATGTGGCCACCCTGCTGGAATGCCTGCACAAGTTTGTACTTGCCTTCAGGTAGGACGCCTGCGAACACGGCGAAATCCTCGGCTCGTACCACATCGGGGATATCACCGGGGGGCGAGACAGCGCCATCCAGTCCGACCGCTCGCGCTACGACGGCGGCAGTCGTAGGAGCGTCGCCGGTCACCATGACGGTTCGCACCCCCAGGGTGTGGAGTTCGGTGATCAACGCCGCCGAGTCTGCTCGGGGCGGATCGCTGAGCGCGATCACTCCGGCCAAGGTCATCGCCGTCGACGGACCCACCGCGACTGCCAGAACGCGGAAACCTTGCCCCTCGAGCTCGTCCGCCGCTGATGATGCGTCCGGCGATGTTTGGGTGAGGCCGACGACGGCGGCGAAGGCGCCCTTGACGACACGCACCGTGGCGCCGGTCGCATCCCTCACCGTTGCCTCGGACATTTTCGTGGCGGGATCGAACGGCACGAAGGTGACCAGTTTCGGCAGATCGACCCCATCGCTGTCCAATGCGGCAGCATGAATAGCCCCATCGACGGGATCCTGTCCACCGTCAGAGCTGGCCAACGCTGCCATCCCGATGACCTGCGCTTCGTCGAAGCCGGGAAAGGCCCGGACATTGGTCACCTTCAGTTCGTTGTTCGTCAGCGTCCCCGTCTTGTCTGCGCAAAGGACGTCCATCGTCGCCGCCTCGTCTACCGCTGACAATCTCGTTGGCAACACGCCAAGCTTTGCCAGGGCCCGCGCCCCGACCGCGGCCGCCAACGTGAACGTCGCTGGCAATGCCACTGGGATCGATGCGAGAACCGCGGTGAGGACAAGCGGGATGATCTCAGCAACCGGCAGCTTTAACACGGAGGAGTATCCGACCAACGCGACGATGGCCACGCTATTGAACAACGCGAGATTGCGCACCACCCGCAAAACAGCTTTCTGTTGAGAACTCACGACGTGCGCGGTGCGCACCAGCTCTGCGGTGCGACCAAACTTGGTGCGTACCCCGGTGGCCGTCACCTCGGCCACGGCTTCACCGCGCCTCACCATCGCGCCGGCGCAGGTCTGCATGCCGGGACCCGCTTCGATCGGCACCGATTCGCCGGTGAGCATCGACTGGTCAATGAGCACCGAGCCCTCGAGAAGGAGCACGTCGGCCGGGACGACCGCACCCAGCGACAGCTTCACCATGTCACCAGCAACCAGTCCGGCGGCCGGAACGATCTTCCAGACGCCGTCGCGACGAACCGATGCG
>JAYTFI010000298.1:0-2901 GCA_043734485.1 Acidimicrobiales bacterium
AGCACCCGGCCGCGGCGTCGATGGCGGCGAGGATTGCCACGGTGACGGACGCCGAGGTCCCGAGCCCGCTTCCGGCGGGAACGCCCGACCCGACGGTGATGCGCACGGCCTCGGGCAGGGGCCGGGTGCGGATGGCAGATACGAGCAGTGGGTCGGCGCCGCTGTCACCAAGCGCGTCAATGATCAGGTCCACGCCGGCCGAGGGGACGCACAGCCGAACCTCCCCGGCCGGTCCGGCCGTCGTTTCGAATGTGACCGTCACGCCGGGATCGATGGCGATGCTGCACACCGACCCGTGTGAGGCGAACCACGTGTCTGTCCATCCGCCGACGTCGGCCGTACGTACGGGTGCGGTGGCGACGATCCTCACGGGTCGCAGTCTGGTCGCGAACTCCGGTTGTAGCCTTGCGGCCCTATGCGTCTGCGTCACGTCCTGATCGGCATCGCCATTCCCGTTCTCGCCGTCCCGGTGCTCGCCGTCTCCGTTGCAGTCGGCGCGGCCGCTCCGGCCTTCGCGCAGGGCAACCTGAGCAGTGCTCAGCAGTCCTACCGCGCATCGGCCGACAAGATCTGCCAGGCGGGCAACGTTCGGCTCGTCACCGCGGCGAAGGCCTACGAGCTCCAGAACGAGGTCTCACGAGCGGGCGCCAGCTCGAAGAAGACGAAGGTGGCCAAACCCGGCGACGTGATCCGCTTCGTGCGGGAGGTCGCGTCTGCCGAGATGTCCGACCAGATCTCGCTGCTGAAGGCAATCCCCGTCCCTGCGAACGACAAGACGGCGATTGCGAAGCTCTTCGCCGATGCGGACAAGGCCCTCAAGTCGCTCACGGCCAAGCCCGGTGAGGTGGCCTACGCCGATCCCTTCAAGCCAGTGGTGAAGCAGTTCAAGTCGCTCGGATTCGTCGACTGCGGGAAGAACGCAAGCGTCGCGACCCCAACCGCGTCGAAGTAGCGGCCCAGTACCGTTCCTGCCATGCAACGCACAATCTTCACCGACGAGCACGACATGTTCCGCGACGCCTTCCGGCGCTTCGTCGACAAGGAGATCACCCCGAACATCGTCGAATGGGACAAGGCCGGCATCGTCCCTCGGGAGCTGTTCACAGCGGCAGGTGCGAGCGGTTTTCTGGCCATGCAGGCGCCGACCGAGTACGGCGGCGGCGGCACGAAGGACTTCCGCTACAACGCCATCATCGGCGAGGAGCTCATGTACGCGGGCAGCGGCGGCGCGGGGCTCGGGCTGACACTCCACAACGACATCACGCTCCCCTACTTCCTTGAGCTGACGAATGATGAGCAGAAGGCGCGCTGGCTCCCCGGCATCTGCGACGGGTCACTCATCACGGCAGTTGCGATGACCGAGCCGGGCATCGGCTCCGACCTTGCGTCGATGGGCACGACGGCGCTGCGTGACGGCGACCACTACATCGTCAACGGTTCGAAGACGTTCATCACGAACGGCATCAACGCCGACCTCGTGATCACCGCGGTGAAGACCGATCCGACGCTCAAGCACAAGGGCATGACCTTGATGGTGCTGGAGCGGGGCATGGCCGGCTTCGAGCGGGGACGCAATTTGGAAAAGGTCGGACTCCACAGCCAAGACACGGCCGAGCTGTTCTTCTCCGACGTCCAGGTACCGGTGGCCAACGTGTTGGGCAAGGAAGGCGAGGGGTTCTTGAACCTTGTGCGCAACCTTGCGCAGGAACGCTTGTCGATCGCCATCGCCGGCATCGCCGCGTCGAAGGCCGCACTCGATTGGACGGTGGCGTACACGAAGGACCGCAAGGCGTTCGGCCAACCGGTTGCCACGTTCCAGAACTCCAAGTTCAAGCTCGCCGAGATCGCGACCGAGGTGGAGATCGGCCAGGTGTTCGTCGACCGGTGCCTCCAGCAGCTCGACGCCGGCACGCTCACGGCGGAGGAGGCGGCGATGGCGAAGTGGTGGTGCACCGAGCTGCAGAAGCGAACGGTCGACACCTGTGTGCAGCTCCACGGCGGCTACGGCTACATGCTCGAGTACCCGATCGGGCGGGCCTACACCGATGCGCGTATCACCACGATCTACGGCGGGACGACGGAGATCATGAAAGAGATCATCGGGAAGAAGCTGGTCGGGTGAGCGCGCCGGGGTCGCTGTTGGAGGGCCGCATCGCGCTCGTCACCGGCGGTGGACGCGGGATCGGCGCCGGGATCGCCACCATGCTGGCCGGGGCCGGTGCTGCGGTCGCGATCAACTACCGCAGCGACGCGGACTCGGCCCATGCGCTCGTGAAATCGATACGGGTTGACGGCGGGACCGCAGAGGCGTTCGCCGGGTCGGTCGCCTCCTACGACGAGTGCGCGGCCCTCGCCACTGCGGTGGCGAGCTCGCTGGGGCCGGTCGACCTTCTCGTCAACAACGCCGGCATCGCCAGCAAGGGCCGCTCGGTCGCTGACACGGACCCTGCGGAGTTGGAGCGGGTACTACGTACACATGCATTCGGGCCGCACCACCTTTCGTCGCTGCTGTTGCCCGGCATGCGAACCGTTGCTGCGCAGTCGGGCCGCCGGGGCGACATCGTCATGATCTCGAGCGTGGCCACCGACCACGATGCCGGCTGGGGTGCGCCCTACAACATGGGCAAGGCGTCGATGGAGTCGCTGGCCCGGACCATGGCGAAGGAGGAGGTCAGTAACAACATTCACGTCAACATCGTGGCCCCCGGCCTTGTGGTGAGTGAGATGGGCCGTCGGTTGGCGAAGGCCACGGCCGGCGTGTCCGACATCCATGAACTCGACGCGACGTATCCGTTCGGGCATGTCTGCACACCCGAGGACGTGGCCCGCGTGGTGCTCTTCTTCGTGTCCGACGCAGCCGGCTACGTCACCGGACAGCGGGTCGCGGTGAACGGCGGCGGG
>JAYTFI010000299.1:0-4915 GCA_043734485.1 Acidimicrobiales bacterium
GGCAATCGCTTCCCGAGTGCCGCGCAGTAAGTCGTCGCCCAGTCGAAGCCCATGCCGACGACGGGGTGGTCGTCCTTGCCCGCAGGGATAGCGCCGCGCACCCAACCGCCAGGCGTGGGCGCACCCACGGCATCGACGAACTTCGCGTAGTCGGCGTTGCTGACCTCGAAGGTGTCGATGAAGAAGGCGGTGAGGACGACGGTCCGCCTGGGAACCGACTGATCGAACGACCTGTCGCTACCGATTGTGTACGTCCCGGCCGGGACCGGGACCATCTTAACGCCGGACGGCAGCGCATCTTTCACCGGTGCCTTCGTGGTCGACGCCGCCATCGGTTTGGCCGTAGTCGCCGTCGTTGTCGGGTTCGACGCCGCGCGCGCGCTGCCCACCCCGACGGCCAGCGCAGCAATGACGAAGACGGGAACGGTACGACGACCGATCATGAGACGCTCCTGATCCCGAAGCTGCCGAAGTGGATGTGGACTTTGGTGGAATCGGCGTCGCTGGTCAGCACGAAACCGGCGTGGTTGCCCTTCGGGAGGGCCGCGCCTCGGGGCGACTCACCCCGGTAGGTGCCGTTGATGAAGTACTCGATCTTGGTCCCGTAGTCACGCAGCTCCAGGGTGACCGTGTCGGTCTCCTCGGAGTTGAGCTGTGCCTGTCCGATGTCCACGGTCTTGCCGTCCGGGTCGTGGACGAACGCCCGCCAGCGCCGGTTGCGGGGGTCGACAACGAGGGCCACGAACGACGCCGGAGTCTCCTTCGGCGTCTGGCTCTCGTCGGCGCGGATTATCACGCCCCACTCGAACGTCCCGGCCGGCTCGGTTAGGTTCGGTTCGACCTCGCCGGTGGCGACGATGCCGATCGGCGCAGGCGGCGTGATGCACGGGCAGAGGGCGACGACGCTCGTCGACGGCTTCTTGGTCTCGAGGTGGAAGAACTTGTTCGGGTGGTATCCGAAGCGGAACTCGGGGGTGCTGACCTCGAGCCATTCGAGCTTGGAGCCGCTGAAGTCGTCGTAGGACTTATAGCCCGGCGGGATGGTGACCGTGGGAGCAACGGGGTCGGCCGGGCGGGTGTAATCGAGGAAGTCCGGGGTGAGCGCCTTCTTGCCGTCGGCCGCGGAAGCTGCGCACCGGATCCCGGCCCCGAGCACGGCGTTGGACGCCTTCTCATCGACCGGCAGGCGACTCCAGTTGTTGCGGATGTAGCCGTTCTGCCCGCCGCGCAAGACATGCTTGCCCGCGCCGACTTTGTTGGGGTCGTACGAATCGCCGACCCACTCCCAGACGCTGCCGGTGAGGTCAAACACCCCCATCGAGCTCTTGTCGCCCGGCACGGACTCCACGGGATAGGTGCCGTCGATCGGAAGTGACACCGCAGCGAGGTCATTGCCCCAGGCAAACTTGGTGCCGTCCTTGCCGCCGGCCGCCACCTCCCACTCGATCTCGGTCGGGAGGCGCTTCCCTCGTGACTTGCAGTATGCCGTCGCCCACTCGAACGTGATGGCCCGCACCGGATGGTCGAGTTCAGCGTCGGGAGGGCCGCTCGAGGTCCAGCCCGTGAGCGGCGGCGCGGCGTCGGTCTGGTCGACGAATGCCTTGTACTCGGCGTTGGTGACCTCGTGGCGGTCGATCACGTACGCGGCCACGGCCACGTCACGACGCTTCGATTCGGCCAGCAGGTCGGGCTTCGCCGAGCCCACGGGGTAGGTGCCCGGCGGGACCGGGACCATGCCTTCGGCCGAGGGCATCGCGTTGTCGCCCGCCGATGCTGCCGTCGTGACTGCGGCCGGTGAGGTGTCGGACGAGACCACGGTCGGTGCCGCAGTGTCGGGCGCGGATGTCGTATCCAATGCAGCAGAGGCATCACTCGCCTCTGCTGTGTCGGGCGGGGCGGTATCGACGGCACTCGAATCGGCGGGCACGGTCGGCTGCGCGCTGGGTGTGTCCTTCGAAGACCTGGTCACGACGAACGCGCCGGCGCCGAGGGCGAGGATGGCCACGATGGCGGCCGGCACCAACCAGGCCGGCCGGCGGCCCGAGGCCGGCGCGGGCGGGTCGAGACCATCATCCGACGTGGCGGCCGGCGGCGGCGGGGCCACCACCGGCGGCGCAGGCACGACCGGGTCTACGGGAGGGCCATCCACCTGATCGTCGATCTGATCGTGGATCGCTTCGGGCGCAGCTATTGGGCGGGGCTCGTCCGGGTCGACGTCTGGTTGGCGGTGCGTGGCGGCTGATGCGGCTAGCACGGGGATAGCGGGGATAGCCGGGATAGCGGGGATAGCGGGGATAGCGGGGATAGCGGTCGTCGGAGTGTCGGCCGCGATGGGCAGGTCCTCGGTCGGGACCGGTGTCAGTTTCGGGGCGGGTATCGGTGTCGGTGTCGGGGCGGGTGTCGGTGTCGGTGTCGGGGCGGGTGTCGGTGTCGGTGTCAGGGCCGGAATCGAGGTGACGGCCGGGCGGACGGGTGGCGCGGGTCGGGCGCCCGGGCGGGCGAGCGTCGAGGGGGGAGATGTGCTTGGCAGCGGCGGCGGGGCTGGTGGCGGCGGCAGGGGTGCCGAGGTCGGCGGGGCCGCAGGTGCCGAGGTGGCCGGGACCGCGAGCGTCACTCCCGAACCCGACACTGCGGTCTCTATCGCCTTCGCCCAGCTCGTAGCCACCCAGATGGCCAGCCCGGCCGAGACGCCCGATCCCTGCATGCCCGTGGCCGCCGTCGTCGCCGACATGCCCCGGGCAATGGCCCGGGGCAGTCCTAGCTCGCCCGCCGCGACGAGCCCGTCGATCTCGGCCGCAGGGTCATCGCCGCCGCTACCGGCGAGTGCGGCGGCCAGCAGCTCGCGCAACCGGGTACCGTCGTCACCGACGTTCGGGCCATGTCGCCCGACCACCTCGGCTAGCGCGTCCGCCACCTTGTCCGCTGCTGTCCGGTCCGTCACCTGAGCTCCCTTTTCGCACTGAACGATCGGCGGGTCGCGAGTTGCGCCGGACGCATCGCTACGTTTCGATCCGGCGGCGCCCTCGAGCAGCTCCACGCATTATGCCCAGGCAACGCACGCGCATTCGAGCCCGTTCCTGAAAACGTCCACGAATCTGCCCGCTCGTACCGCCGTCAGAACTCCGCCGTCGCAACCGGATCTGCGCCCAGCAGTGAGCCGAACCGACTGCTTGACTCGCGCCGTGACCGCTGCGCTGGACGAGCTCATCCGCCTCCTCGACCTCGAACCCATCGAAGTCAACATGTTCCGCGGCCACAACACCGACGAGAAGCGCATCCGCACGTTCGGCGGTCAGGTCGCCGGACAGGCCCTCGTCGCCGCGGGCCGCACCGTCGGGCCGGCCAAGCACGTGCATTCTCTGCACGCATACTTCCTGCGCCCGGGTGACCCGACCATCCCGATTCTCTATCAGGTCGACCGGATTCGCGATGGCAGGTCCTTCGCTACCCGGCGGGTCGTGGCTATTCAGCACGGCGAGGCCATCTTCAACCTCTCTGCGTCATTCCACGGCGAGGAGGAGGGCATCGAACACCAGATCCCGATGCCGAAGTCGGTCGACCCGCTGACGCTGCCGACGTTCAAGGAGCGCATGGCCCCGTACGCCGACAAGATGGGTGACTGGTATCACCGGCCCCGTCCCATCGACACCCGCTATGTGGAAGAGCCCAATCGCAATCGGTCGCTCGGGCCGCGACCGCCCCATCAACAGGTGTGGTTCCGACCCGACGGCGACTTGCCCGACGACCCGCTCCTCCACGCCTGCGTCGTCGCCTACGCGTCCGACATGTCGCTGCTCGACTCGATCCTGCTCGCCCACAACACCGCCTGGGACGACGACTCGTTCATGGGTGCCAGCCTCGACCATGCGATGTGGTTCCACCGGCCCTTCCGCGCCGACCAGTGGCTGCTCTACGCCCAGGAGAGCCCGGCGTCGCACGGGGGCCGCGGGCTGGCCCGAGGGGAGATCTTCACGGAGGACGGCATGCTCGTCGTCTCCGTCGTGCAAGAGGGACTGGTGAGGGTGGCCAAGAAGCAGGCGCGCGCCTAGCAAGGCCGAGGTCGGCCACCATGGCGTGATGACGAACCTTCCCCGTCGGCCCTTCGCCTTCCTTGCGTGCGCCGCCCTGGCCGGGAGTTTCTTCGGCGGCCGCGCCACCCCGGCGCCGGCGCAAACCCAGGGCCGCCTCGGGCTCACGCTGATCACCACCGCAGACACGCCTGTCGGCCTGATCAGCCATCCCGTCACAAAAGTCCGGTATGTCATCGAGAAGACCGGACGGGTTCGCCCGATCAGCGACGACGGCCGGCTGCTCGACCCCGCGCTCGACCTCTCGCAGTCGGTCAGCGACGGGAACGAACAGGGACTCCTCGGTGCCGCCTTCTCGAACGACGGCACGTGGCTCTACGTCGACTTCACCAATCGCGCCGGCGACACGCGCATTCGCGCCTACGGGTGGGCGAAGGGTGCTGCGGCAACATCGGGCACCGATCTTCTCGGCGTCCCCCAGCCGTACGCGAACCACAACGGCGGGCAGCTTCTCGTCACGCCTGATGGCGTGCTCTGGATCGGCATGGGCGATGGGGGTGCCGCAGGCGACCCCGACAACAACGCCCAGAACAGATCGCGGCTGCTCGGCAAGATCCTGCGCATCCTTCCGACGCCGACCGCAGTGAAGAAGTACCGGATTCCGGCCGGCAACCTACGCAGTGGGGGCGGCGCTCTCGGGGCAACGCGCGATGCCCCGGAGATCTGGGCCTACGGGCTTCGGAACCCGTGGCGTTTCAGCATCGACGAGCGAAAGACCGTTTGGATCAGCGACGTCGGCCAAGGCGATTGGGAAGAGATCGACTCGGTGCCCGCGACGACCGTCGGGGCCAACTTCGGCTGGAGACTGCGCGAGGGAGCGCACGCCT
>JAYTFI010000300.1:0-6840 GCA_043734485.1 Acidimicrobiales bacterium
GCAACGAGAACACCAACGGGCTTCTGCGCAACTACTTGCCCAAGGGCACCGACCTCCGCGTTCACACCGCCGAGGACCTTGCCCGCGTAGCTGACGAGCTCAACCGGCGGCCCCGCAAAACACTCGGCTGGCACACCCCAAACGCGCTATTCGCTAACCTCAGAACATGCGGAGAGTTGGCGCTACGTCGCGCGGAGACCTCCGCGAGCGAGGCCGTCGGGTAACGGACGGCGGGCGTTGCTCGTTCTGCGCCGCTGCGAGGCAATGAGGGGCCGATGCGACGACACGAGAGGCGCGAGCCGTCCCACAATCCGTCCGCGCCTCTTCAGCGACGCGACCGTGTCCGTGGGTTGCCATGCACACCAGCAAACCCCGTGAGGTTGCGTCGGCAGCGATGGCGTGGACGGCGGAAGCGTTCGTGACGACGTGGACGCCAGCGGTCTGGACGGAGAGGTTGTCGAGTTGCTGTCTCATTCGACGGTCAGCCGGCTCGGCATTCAAGCGTCTGGTCCAGCACGCCGATCGTGTAGAGCGGAACCCCCATTGAGCGAGCGAGGACGCAGGCCGGACGAAGCGCTCTGGCGGCGTTGTCGGAGCCGTCGAGTGGCACCAGCACTCCGCGCCAGCTGCCCAGATCAGAACGCATCGCAACCCCGCAAGCCTGATGTCCTGACTGAAGTCTGGGCGTCGAACGAGCCGACGTCACCGGCGAAGGCCGTTGAGCTGCGAGCAGGGGTGACACGGATCACGATCGAAGTGTGCGCTGTCGCCATCGATCGTTGAAGGGTCTTTGGACCTCAACTTCTAGCATCACGGCCGCCGCGGCTCGTTTGCGTGTCAACTGCAGCCTCGCGGGGTCGGTGGAACCGTGAGCTATCGGATGACTGCTTCTACTGTTGGGACCTCCGGCACTATCGCACTCCCCTGCCAGCGGCGAGCATCGTTGTCATGGCAGAACGCACGCAGGCCACCGCCGCCGCCACCTCGTCGCCGATGATCAAGTGGTTCGGAGAGCTGACGGCGTCGGACGTCGCGACGGTCGGCGGCAAGAACGCTTCGTTGGGCGAGATGTTCACACTCTGTCGATGAGTGGGATCCTTGTACCAAACGGCTTCGCCGTGACCGCCGCTGCCTACTGGGCGCGGCGTTGCAGCGGGTTGGTGCTGCGATCCGTGAGCTGATCGCAGCGGCGACGTTCCCGCCGGAGTTGACCGAGGCGATCATCTCGGCCTATCGGCGCCTGGCCGGCCGGGACGACGTTGGCGAACTCGATGTGGCCGTACGAAGTAGCGCAACGGCAGAGGATCTTCCCGAGGCAAGTTTCGCAGGCCAGCATGAGAGCTTTCTCAATGTGTCGGGCTCGGCCGGCGTGGTCGAGGCCGTTCGCGCGTGCATGGCGTCGTTGTTCACGGACCGGGCGATCAGCTACCGAGACACCAACGGCTTCGACCACGCGAAAGTGGCGTTGTCGGTCGGTGTGCAACGCATGGTCCGCTCCGACAGCGGATCCGCGGGGGTTCATCTTCACCCTGGACACCGAGACGGGCTTTCCTCGGGTCGTGCAGATCGACGCGGCATGGGGTCTCGGCGAATCGGTCGTCAAAGGAACGGTCAGTCCCGATCGGCACACGGTGTTCAAGCCGCTCCTGGCCTCCAGCGACCTGCGCCCGGTGACCTCGCGAGTACTCGGGGAGAAAGCGGAGAAGACCGTCTACAACCCGGGGGCCGCAGGAACAGCGAGTGTTGCGACCGAGGAAGACGAGCGCAGTCGCTTCGTACTCACCACCGACGAGGTGTTGCAGCTCGCCCGCTGGGCTGTTGCCATCGAAGAACACTATGGACGGCCGATGGACATCGAATGGGCGAAAGATGGCCGCACGGGCGAGTTGTTCATCGTCCAGGCCCGACCCGAGACGGTGCAGGCCCGGCGGGTCCAGGGAACGTTGATGTCGTACACGCTCAATAGCGCCGGTCCTCTGCTGGTGAGCGGCATCGCGATCGGCCAACGCGTCGCGATCGGACCGGTCCAAAAGATCACCAGCAGCGCTGAGGTTGCGAGTTTCACAACTGGTTCGGTGCTCGTGACCGAGATGACCGACCCTGACTGGGTGCCGATCATGCGCCGGGCGGCAGCCATCGTCACGGACCGTGGTGGCCGCACATCGCACGCGGCGATCGTCAGCCGCGAACTCGGCGTCGCCGCGATCATCGGCGCCGGCAACGCCACAACGGCCCTTCTCGATGGCCAGATCGTCACGGTGTCGTGCGCGGAGGGTGAGATCGGTCATGTCTATGCCGGCGCCGCCGATTTCACCGAGGTTGAAATCAACCTCGATGACCTACCAGCGACACGAACCAAGGTGATGCTCAACCTCGGTGACCCGACGGCGGCGATGCGCTGGTGGCAACTCGGTTCCGATGGGGTTGGTCTGGCGCGGATGGAATTCATCGTTGGCAACCACATCAAGGTTCACCCGATGGCTCTCGCCAACATCGACGCGGTCACCGACGAGCAGACCCGCGACGAGATCCGTCGGCGCTGCCGAGGGTTCGATGATCCCGCGAGCTTCTTCGTCGACACTCTTGCCGCCGGGATCGCCGGGATCGCCGCTCCGATGTTCCCCAACCCGGTCGTCGTCCGATTGAGTGATTTCAAAACGAACGAGTACGCCGCACTGATCGGCGGCGACCAGTTCGAGCCCGCGGAAGCAAACCCGATGCTCGGCTGGCGCGGCGCCAGCCGCTACTACGACGCCGGATACCGCGCCGGGTTCGCGCTCGAATGCGCAGCGCTGCGGAAAGTACGCGACGAGATGGGATTCACCAACGTCGTTGTGATGGTCCCATTCTGCCGCACCCTCGACGAGGCCGACCGGGTGCTCGAGGTCATGGCCGAAGAAGGCTTGCGTCGCGGCGACAACGACCTACAGGTGTACGTGATGGCCGAGATCCCGTCGAACTTCCTGCTAGCGGATGAGTTCTGTGATCGTTTCGACGGGTTCTCGATCGGCAGCAACGATCTGACGCAACTCGTGCTGGGCATCGACCGCGACTCCCAACGCCTTGCACCGCAGTTCGACGAACGCAACCCGGCGGTGATGCGACTGATCAAAGAACTTGTCGAGGTCGCCCACCGGCGTGGACGTGTGGTCGGCCTGTGTGGTCAGGCTCCCAGCGATCATCCCGACTTCGCCCGGTTGCTGGTCGACATCGGGATCGATTCCATCTCGGTGACACCTGACAGTTTCGTCGCGGTCCGCCAAGCTGTGGCTTGCGCCGAAATCAGCCTTCCGATCGGCCAGCAGGAGCCCGCATGAGAGTCGCCGTGTTCAGCACCAAACCCTACGACGAGCAGTTCCTCGCCGCCGCAAACCGTGGCCAGCACGAACTCCGATTCTTCGAACCGCGACTAACCACCGTCACCGCCGCTCTCGCCGCGGACTCGGAAGCGGTCTGCGCGTTCGTCAACGACAATCTGAGCGCTGACGTGCTGCGACGCCTGGCGGCAGGAGGTGTGCGCCTCGTCGCCCTGCGATCGGCCGGCTTCAATCACGTCGATCTGAGCGCAGCGGCCGAGTTCGACATCACCGTCACCCGGGTTCCTGCGTACTCGCCGCATGCCGTCGCCGAGTATACGGTCGGGCTGATCCTGGCCCTCAACCGCAAACTACATCGCGCCTACAACCGTGTACGGGAGAACAACTTCGCGTTGACCGGGCTACTCGGCTTCGATCTGCACGGCCGCGTCGTCGGTGTCGTCGGGGTCGGCCAGATCGGGGCCGTGTTCGCCCAGATCATGGTCGGCTTCGGCTGCCGGGTCGTCGCCACCGACCCATTCCCGAACCAAGACTGCCAGCGCGCCGGAGTCCGATACGTGGAACTCGATGAGCTACTCAGCGTCGCGGACATCGTGTCGTTGCACTGTCCGCTCACCACCGACACGCACCACCTGATCGACGCAGAGAGACTCGCACGGATGCGTGAACGGGTGATGCTGATCAACACCAGCCGCGGTGCTCTCGTCGACACCGTCGCCGCGATCGAAGCACTCAAGAGCGGCAAGCTCGGCTACCTCGGCCTCGACGTCTACGAGGAAGAAGCCGGGCTGTTCTTCGAAGACCTGTCTGACACGGTCATCGATGACGACGTTTTCAGCCGGCTGCTCACCTTCCCCAACGTGCTCATCACCGGACACCAGGCGTTCTTCACCGAGCAGGCACTCGAGCAGATCGCAACAACCACGGTCACCAACCTGACGGCATTCGAGCACGGCGTGACCCCACCCGACCAGATCGCAGTACCACCGCGGTAACCACGGAACCCTCACCGCCCTGAAGCGTGGAAGAGTCCCTTGCCTGGATGGTTCACCCCAAGCGTTCCACCAGACGCATCAGCGACTCGGGCGGCACATGGTGCAAACCCGACATCCATCCGTTAGACAATCCGTTAGACGCCGGGCCTTTCGGGCACGAAAGAGGCCCTCCCCGGACTTCCGGAAAGGGCCTCTGACCTGGTCTTTACTTGGTGGCGGGGACAGGATTTGAACCTGTGACCTTCGGGTTATGAGCCCGACGAGCTACCGAGCTGCTCCACCCCGCGGCGGAAATCACACTGTAGCACGTATCGCGCACCCGGAATCCCAGCCCGCGACCCCGATCACCGGGCCGTCGTCACGGACGTGGAAGGGGAAGAGGACGGGCTCGCCGCCTGGGCGATCGTGGTCGTGACTGCGGCTCCCGCTCCGCGGCGGACCGCTTCGGTGACGAGCTGCCCCATCTCGTCCACCTTGGCCTGATAGACGTCGAGCTTGCGGCCCGCGAGCGCGGCTTGTGCCGCCTCGTAGGCCCCACTAGCCCGTGTGAGGATCTCCTCGGTGGAGAGCTTGGCCAGATCGGCAACGCTCAGCGGTCCGGTGGCGGCGGCCACGATCGAGGTGGTCGATTTGATCGTGGTCGGGGTCGCACTGCCTCCCGTGGCTGCGCCGGTTCCGGTGGTGCCGAGGCCATCGACGGTGGCGGCGTTCGGTTCGAGCGACTGCTTCAGCGCCTCGGCGAGGGTCGGCTGGAACCCGATACGACCGTGGAACAAGACGATCACGTAGGTGAGAAGCGGCAGGTTGGAATCCTTGTTCTCGACGAACATGGGCCGCACGTACAGCAGCGAATCGCCGACCATCAGGACCTGCAGATTGCCGTAGCGCACGGACGAACCGCGCAACCCGAGCTGCGACTCCTTCACCGACACCTCTTGGAACGCGCTCATCCGGTCGGCCGCGATCGACGGCCCGAAGATCTGCTCGTCGCGGGGGAAGACGTAGGCCTTGAGCTCGCCGTAGCGGTCGGGATCACTCTCCCCCACCATGATCGCCCGCAGGTTCTGCTGCGAGTCGTTCTGCGAGAACGGAACGAGGCTCTGCTGGACCGAGAAGCGCTGCTTGTCGCTGCCTGGAAGCTGCGCGAGCAAGTAGTAAGCGGGCATACGACGTGCCTGACCGCCGGTTGGATCGTCACTGCCGGCAACGACGCTTCCGGGATCTTTGCTGATGTCCCAGCGATCGTTCTTGTTGAACAGCTGCCGAGCGGTGCTGACGTGATACTGGGCATAGGTTGACGATTGAATGCGGAAGATGTCCTCGGGGTAACGGAAATGTGCCTTGAGACCCGGATACAGCTTCTCGATCTGCGACGACGGTTGGAAGAGCTTTGGAAACGCGGCGCGATACGCGTTCACGATCGGGTCCTTCTCGTCCACGACGAAGAACGTGGTGGCCCCGGTATACGCGTCGATGACCACCTTCACCGAGTTGCGCACGTAGTTGAAGGAGCTTGCGAGGCCGCTGTCGGCACCGAGGAGCCCGAACCCGGTCGTCTGCTGCGAGTAAGGGTATCGGGTACTGGTCGTATAGGCATCGAGCACCCACACGATCCGGCCGCTGATGACGACCGGGTATGGGTCGGCGTCGTAGTGCAGGAACGGCGCCGCCATCTGTGCCCGCTCCCGCACGTTGCGCACATAGAGGATCCGTGAGGATGCGGTCACCTGATTCGAAATGAGGAGGTTGGGGTCTGCGAACCGAAGCGCGAATGCCGCCTTCCGGAATATCGACTTCACCCGCACACCGCCATCACCGTCGTAGGAAAACGTCTGATCGGCACCGTTCTTGTCGGTGAAATCTACTTCCAATGCCTTTGTCCCGCCGATGGCATAGGAGTCGAAATGCTCGCCGAAGTAGACGCGTGGCTGCGTGAACTTGAACAGACCCACGGGTGGCAGGTTCTGTACGAGGAATTGCGGCTGGCCCTCTTCGGTCGCCTTGTTGGCGGCAGCCATGGCCACGCCGTAGCCGTGCGTGAAGTTCAGCCGCCGCTTCACCCAGGACGTGATCTCGTTGAAGTCCGGATCGAGCTCGCGCACCGACACGATGACCGGCTTCACCTTCCCGTCGATCGTGTAGCGATCGACATCGACATCTCGGAACCGGTAGTAGCCGGCAACCTGCTGCAGCTTGGTGAAGGTGCCGCCTGCGATCTCCGCCGTCGGCTCCCACAGCCGGATGTTCGCCACTGTCTCAGAACTCTGGTTGAGGGCTGCAGTGGACTTCGCCGTGTTCACGGTGCCTGAGTCGTCATATTCCTGTTCGACGACTTTGACTTTCTGCAACCCGAACGCCGCGCGCGTGGCCTCGATGTTGCGCTCGATGTAGGGCTGCTCCTTCTCGAACTGGCTCGACTTGACAATGGCCTGCAGCGCCCTCGGATAGATGCCGCCGACTGCGATCGAGACGAGCAGCCAGAGCCCGACGGCGATGGTGGGCAGCGTCCACCCTCGCATCCGGATGTT
>JAYTFI010000301.1:0-3145 GCA_043734485.1 Acidimicrobiales bacterium
ACGGCTCTGGCTGAATCGACGGTCGACACGAACGAACCCGAGGCAACCATGCACACGGCTCTGGCTGAATCGACGGTCGACACGAACGAACCCGCATGACGAGGATCCTGGTGGTGGACGACGAGCCGCAGATCCGCCGCGCCCTGGCCGTCAACCTGCGCGCCCGGGAATACGAGGTCGATCTGGCCGAGTCCGGCGAGGAGGCACTGCGACTGGCCGCGGCCCATCATCCCGATCTGATCCTGTTGGATCTCGGCCTCCCCGGGATCGACGGCATCGACGTCGTCCGCGGTATCCGGGGGTGGTCGACGGTGCCGATCGTGATCCTCTCGGTCCGCGAGGCGGAGGCCGACAAGGTTGCAGCGCTGGATGCCGGGGCCGACGACTACGTCACCAAGCCCTTCGGCATGGACGAGCTCCTGGCCCGCCTGCGGGCATCGCTGCGCCGCAACCAGCCGACCCCGGAAGCCGCCGTCGTCACGACCGAGCACTTCACGATCGACCTCCTGAACAAGCGCGCTCTCATCGGCGGCGAGGACGTCCGTCTCACCCCGATCGAATGGGGGTTAGTGAGCACGCTGGCCCGAAGCCCCGGCCGGCTGATCACGCAACGACAGCTCCTCCAACAGGTGTGGGGACCGCAGTACGAGAACGAGACGAACTACCTGCGCGTCCACATGGCCCACGTCCGACGCAAGCTGGAGCCGGAACCCTCGCGGCCGCGGTACTTCATCACCGAGGCCGGCATGGGCTACCGCTTCCAGGGTCCGGCGCCGACCTGACCATCCCGATGGCTTCGGGCGCCGCAGAGTGGATGCTGCCGCGCTCGTCGGCCCGCGACGTTTGTCCGTATCGTGCGTTGACAGCCGTACCGTTCTGAACAACGGTTCAGTTCCCCTAGCCGCGTCCATCGAGGAGAGCCCGTGTTCTGGTACTTCGTGCAGCTGCTCGTGCAGCTGATCATCGCCTTCCTGCTCGGCCTCCTGGTCGGATGGCTCTTGTGGGCACGAACCCTCCGGAAGCGCACCCAGCTCTACGTTCGCGAGACGCGAGGTCTACGGGGCGAGATCGAAGGTTTCCGCGCCAACACCAGCGCATCAGACGGTCACGTAGCTGCACCAGCGGCCGCCCAGAAGGACGCTTCGGCGGCGAAGCAGCACCACGATGTCGAGATGGACAAGGCGCAGGCCGACGTCACGGCCCTGCGCGGACAGGTCGAGTCGCTGACGACCGAGCAGGCCTCGCTCGCTTCGGCACACAAGAACCTGACGGACGCGCACGCCAAGCTGAGCGACAGCTACACGGGCCTCCAGGACTCGCACACGACGCTGAGCGACGCACACACTGCGCTCGGTGCCGATCACGCTGCGCTCGTCGGTGAGTTGGCCGCGCTGAAGGCGAGCCCGCCGCCCCCGGCCGCCACGAAAGCCGTCGTCGAGAAAGCCGTCGTCGAGAAAGCGGCTGCGGTGAAAGCGGTCGCGGTGAAGGCGGTCGCGGTCAAAGCGGTCGCAATGAAAGCGGTAACCCCGAAACCCGCCCGTCCCGACGACCTGAAGCGGGTCGAAGGCGTCGGGCCGAAGATGCAGCAGGCACTTCGTGCGGTCGGAATCGAGACATTCGCACAACTGGCGTCGACACCACAGGGTGAGCTGCAGTCCGCCATCGATGCGGCGAAGCTGATGTCGCTCAGTGTCGGCACCTGGGCGAAGCAGGCCCGGTTCCTGGCCGACGGTGACGAGGCCGGGCTCGTGGCCTACATCGAGCAGCTCGTGGGCGGCGTCGAGCCGGGCACGACGGGCGAGCGATGAGCTCCGATACGAATTCGTCGGACGACAGCGCAAGCGACAGCAGCGGCGCTGGTGACGTCGCAGGCTTGGATGATCTCTACGAACGGCGGGAACCGGTTCGGTGGGGCATCCCACTCCTCCTCAGCGCGGTCGGGGTTCCGGTTCTTGCGATGTGGGCGCTCATCCCGGTGCGCCACCATATCGAGGACAGCCTGAAAGCCAAGTCGGTTCGTGCCCTCGACGCGGCCGGCGTGAACGGCGTCGACGTCCGCATGAGGGGGCGTGACGCCCGTCTCTTCGGAACGCTGCCCGACGAGGCGTCGCGGGTGCAGGCCCATGAACTGGTCCGCTCGCGCGTCGGGGTTCGCCATGTCGAGGAGTCCGGGCTCGCGATCGTCGGCGGGAGTGGCGGGAGCGCCGCGGCGGATTCGAGCGTCGCACCGACCACCCTCGCCGCCGCGGCGACGACCGTCTCCGACGCGGCCACCACGACCGCAGTGCCATCGACGACCGTCGCAACCGCCGAAACGACCGCGATCCCGGCGACGACCATTGCAGGGCCGTCCACGACGCTCACGGCAGCCGCCGCCGAGGTCGCCGGGGACATCAACGCCGTGCTCGCAGCCGGCATCGTCGAGTTCGACGTCGGGAGTGCCGACCTGACCACGGCCGGCAAGGTCACGGTGACCAAGCTCGCGGCCGCACTGGCCAAGCAGCCGGCCGTCGCCGTCGCCATCGCTGGCCATACCGACAACCTGGGCTCTGCGTCACGCAACGCACAGCTGAGCCAGGCACGGGCGGACACCGTGAAGAACACCCTCATCGCGCAGGGAATCGCCGCCACCCGCCTCACGGCCAAGGGCTACGGCTCCACGAAACCCATCGTCGACAACGCAACCGCGGCGGGCCGTCAGAAAAACCGACGGATCGACTTCACGGCCAGCGGCGGCTGAGCCCCAGGGGCGATTCCCCCCGGGACCGCACCTGCGTCGCCGTTCCGGCGTGGCAGACCCCCCGATGTCCGATACATCCCACCACTAGATGCCGAGCCCCGTCGCCCGCGGCCGCGCGCCGTGGCCGAATGCGAGGACGACAGAGCACAGCCACCGAGTGAAGCAGAGAGCGCCCAACGAGGCGCACGGCAACGGGGTGCCAAAGCGAGCCCGCGACGAGCGGCGGCGGGCCCGGTTGCAAACGATTTGGGTGCGGCTCTGTTGGAGTGACGTGGACTTGTCGGGCTCGGTGGGTGCGACTGGAACGTGAGCGCGGCGGATCGGCACGACGGCAAGGAGCAGATTGTCGCTCACCGCACCCATCGGGTGCTCACAGGCTTCGAATCGTCACGCACGGCGCACGCG
>JAYTFI010000302.1:0-2601 GCA_043734485.1 Acidimicrobiales bacterium
TCGGCCACCATCGTGTGCTCGTCGCTCGGCTTGTCGAACGTCGACGCAATGACCTCGCCCTTGACGTGGCGGCGCATGTCCGTGACTTCTTCGGGCCGCTCGTCGATGAGCAGGACCATGAGGTGCACGTCCGGATTGTTGTTCTCGATCGACGTTGCGATCTGCTTCATGATCGTCGTTTTGCCGGCCTTGGGCGGCGACACGATGAGCCCGCGCTGACCCTTGCCTATGGGCGACATGAGGTCGATGATCCGACTCACCATGTTCCCGGGCTGGCCCGGCTGCTCGAGGCGAAGCCTCACATCGGGGAACAGCGGCGTGAGGTCCTCGAACTTCGGCCGGAGGCGAGCGACCTCGGGATGCATGCCGTTGGCCGTGTCGATGGTGACGATCGCCGGGAACTTCTCCTGCGGCGTGGCCGGGCGGTGCTTGCCGACGATGCGGTCGCCCTTGCGCAGACCCATCTGCTTGACCCGGTTCACCGGCACGTAGACATCCTGCGGACTCGGCAGGTACCCCTTGGCCCGGATGTACCCGTAGCCCTGATCGGAGATGTCGAGGAGCCCGTCGATCTCGATCAGCTCGCCCTGGTAGGTCTCGCTGATCCGGTCGGCGGCAGCGTCGCGCTCGGGGCTGACCTGCTCACGATCACGCCCACGGCGGCGGCGGTTGCGCTTGCCCCCGGCCGTGTTGTCGAATCGATTGCCTTGCTCACCGAAGTTGCGGTTGCCCTGGCCACCGCCCTGGCCCTGGTTCCCGGCGACGCCTTGCGCCCGATCACCCTGCGGACGATCACCCTGCGGACGATCACCCTGCGGACGATCACCCTGGCCGCGGTCGCGGTCCCGGTTGTTGCGGTTGCGTCCTGGGCCGTCCGTACGGCCGCCGTTCTGGCCTTGGCCGGACCCATCGAGCAGGCCTGCCGGGGTTGGCACGGTGGCGATCGGGCCATCCGACGAACCGTTGCCCACGTCCGAGCCATTGGTCGCGCCGGAACCGTTGCCCGCACCCGATACGCCGAACGCTGCCGAGGACGCGGACGAGCGGATGAGGCCCGGTCGGCGATCGGTCCCCGGCGCGCCGCCGGCGTTGCCCGCACCCGCCGACTCCACGCCCGGACCGTCCTTCGCCGGCCGCTCCTCGAACAGCGACGATTCGCCCTTCGCGTCATATGCAGGAGCAGCGTCGGCCTCGGCGAAGGGGTCGAACATCGAAGCGGTGACCGGGCGACGACGCGGAGCGCCGGCTTGAACCGGCTTCGGCGCACGGACTGCATCAACCGGAAGCGGTTCGGACCGAACCTCGGCTGGAGCGGGCGTCGCTGCGGGCGATCCCGGCTCGGTAACTGCGCTGGGCCCGTCGTTTGCGCCATCAGTCTTGGGGCGCCGCCCTCGGGGGCGCTTGGCCACAGGCTCGTCGCCTCCCGCCGCATCGCCGGTCGGCGCGCTCGGGATGACGCCAGCAGTCTTGAGTATCTGGTCGATCAGTGTGTCCTTCTTCGCACGGCCGCTCGGCTTCATGCCGAGGGCCGAGGCGATGGTCGCGAGCTCATCGCGCTCCTTGCGCTCCAGGACCGATCGCTCCAGGGTTTCTGCCATCTGTATGCCTCCGCGAGCATCTGCTCGCCTTGAGATCCCCATTCACCATCGGCGGCGGGGCGGGAAGTTTTGCGTGGATTCAACGGCTTGCGCCTTGCCGTCTCGCCATGCATCCAGCCGGTTGGGGCTGTGCCGCCGACTGCGAACGACGGACACGGAAAGGACGACGCACGTTCAGCGGCGAGGCCGGTTGCACCGTTGGCCAGGAATGCAAACCTGGAGGAACTGCACGCCCGAGCGGCGAAAACTACTTGGGAGCCGCGTCGCCTCGAAGCCGAACGGTCGAGGGTTTGCCTGAAGCCGAAGCCACGAAGCAGACGCGACTGTACCCACTACCGAGGGGTATGGCAAGACAAGGTTTGCCGATGTCCGGGGCGGGCCCCAACGGCAACCGGCACATGCGCACATTCACCATTGGGGTCACCGGCCACAAGTGGTACGGATCAGCGCTTTCACCGCCTCGGCGTCGGCGTCGATGACCTCGACCCGCTGGGGAAGATCTTCCAGGCCGGACGCACTGGCCGGACGTGGTGGCTCGATGCCCAGTGCTTCGACGATGGTCGAGCCGAACTTGGCCGGCAGCGCCGTCTCCAGGCAGAGCGTCTTCACGCCCGGTGTACGCCGCTCCAGGGCGACCTTCACCCCGTCGGCCGTGTGTGTGTCGATGATCCGACCGGCCTTTTCGTGGACGAGGCGAATAGTCCGGAGCCGGTCGATGTGGGTGCTTGCCCCCGATGCGATTGCGAAGTCGCTCATCTGCGACCGAAGGTCAGTACCGTTGAGGTCGAACCCGCCCTCGTTCGAGACCCGGTCATACAGCTCTCGCGTACGCACGCCGTCACGACCGGTGAGGTCGAAGACGAAGCGTTCGAAGTTCGAGGCCTTGGAGATGTCCATCGACGGGCTCGACGTGGCCGTTACATCAGCGCTCTTGCGCACCCGGTAGGCCCCAGTTCGGAAGAACTCGTCGAGCACATCGTTCTCATTCGTGGCCAGGATCAGC
>JAYTFI010000303.1:0-3764 GCA_043734485.1 Acidimicrobiales bacterium
CTCGGGCGAGCCGAGGTAGACGAGCTTCACGTTCGCGCCATGTCAGGTGAGACCGGGAAGGCGGAGGCCGAACGCGTTGGGGGGCTTGGGTGCCGGGACGGGCGCGTCGAGGAGGCGGTTGCGCAGTGTTCGCAAGGCATCGGCCCGCTGCTCGTCGTCGAGGTGGTCGATGAGGAGCTTGCCGTCGAGGTGGTCGAGCTCGTGCTGGAACAGGCGGGCCATGACCTCATCGGCCTCGATGCTGATCTCCTGGCCCTCGAGGTCGTACCCGGTGATGTGGACCTCTTTGGGACGCACGATCTCCCACGAGAGGCCGCGCACCGAAAGGCAGCCCTCGTCGTAAGTCCACTCGCCGCGCGACTCACTGATGACAGGATTCACAAGGACTTTGACTCCCTGACCGTCACGGAGGTCGTAGACGAACAGCCGCTTCTGCACGCCGATCTGGGGGGCCGCGAGGCCGAGGCCCCCGGCCGCGACCATCGTCGGGACCATGTCCTCGGTGAGCTTCACCAGCGCACCGTCGACGTTGGTGACCTCGGCTGCGATCTGGCGCAGGACCGGGTCACCAAACTGTCGGACGTCATATGCAGCCATAGCAACACGTTAGGACCCGGAAGAAAACTACTTGCACGACCTGTACGCGTCCGGGCCGGCGGCTTCGTTCGTCAGCGGATTCGTCAGTCCGTGAGCGCCTCGGCCAACTCGGCGAAGATCTCGACATGCGCTGTGAGGTCGGCGTCGCTGTGAAGCATCGATACGAGCCACTGGTCGTCGAGCCCTGGGGGCAGGAGCAGTCCCCTATTCACGCACCACAGCCAGGTCACGTATGCCAGCGTGAAGTCGGTCGCCTTGTAGTCGCGGTAGTTCCGGACGGGCTTGCGCGACCAGGTGACGCATCCCTTGGCCCCGAGCTGCACGGTGTGGGCCGGAAGCGCGAACTCACGGATCACGGCATCGAGCTGCGTGACCATCCGGGCATTGCGGGCGATGGCCGCGTCGATTGCCTCACGAGTGCAGATATCGCGCAGGACAGCCAGAGCAGCGACGCTCACCAGCGGGTTGCCGTTGAACGTGCCGAGGTGCAGCACGGAGCCGTCGGTGATCATCGACATGATGTCGACGCGGCCGCCGAAGGCACCGATCGGGAGACCGCCGCCGATCGATTTGGCCAGCGTGACGAGGTCGGCCTGCACGCCGTAGTGGCCGGTAGCGCCGCCCCAACCGGCAGTGATGCCGGTCTTGACCTCATCGAAGATCAGCACGGTTCCGTGACGCTTCGTAATGGCCCGAACGGCCTGAAGGTAGCCGGGCAGCGGAAGGCAGATGCCGATGTTCTGCATGCACGGTTCGACGATGAATGCGGCGACGTCGTCCTTCGCCAGCGCACGCTCGAGCGCCTCGGCGTCGTTGAAGGGCACGACCGAAACCTCGTTGAGGAGGGCCATGGGAATGCCCTTCGTGGCGGGAACCGAACGTGGTGACCGCGGCGGACCAGCGACATCGAGCGACGGCTTCATGGAGACCATCACCTCGTCGTGATGGCCGTGGTAGCCACCTTCCACCTTCACGATGCGGTCTCGGCCGGTGAAGGCACGGGCGGCGCGAAGGGCGTCGTGGGTGGCCTCGGTGCCGGAGTTGGTGAAGCGCACGAGATCGAGGCCGAACCGGGCCTTGAGGTGCTCGGCCACATCGGCGTTCGTCTCACAGGGCGTGACGAACAGCGTTCCCCGCTCGATCTGCTCGTGCAGCGCCTTGGCCAGGATGGGGTGGCTGTGGCCGGAGAACAGCGCGCCGAAGCCCATGTTGAAGTCGATGTAGCGGTTCCCGTCCAGGTCCCATATGTAGGCACCTTCGGCCTTCGCGGCCATGACGGGATGAGGGTCGTAGAACTGGAACGAAGAAGCAACACCCGACGGTAGGGATTCCCAGGCCCGGAGGTTCGCCTTCTGGGACTTGCGGGTGCGGCGCCGGTAGGTGACCAGCTCCTGCTCGGTGATGCGCTCGGCCGTGCGGTTGAGGGCACGGGCCTGCGCTCCGGTCTGCTGCGGATGGCTGACGTCGAGAACGGTGGTTCCGCTCATACGTAACACCCCCTTCAGGGTGCGAAAAGCGTATCTTAGAAGCCCCTCCAGGGCGGGATTCGAAGCTTGAAGTCATGAAATCGCAACACTCCGTACCAAACCGCGACACAGACAGTGGGCCATCCGACCCATCGCCAGTCGATTCAGACTCTCGGTTGACGAACCCCGCCCGACCTTGTCTGCGGCGGCGTTCTGGAACACCGCCGCCAATCGAATCAGAACGGCTCGGCCGGCGCCTCGAACGGTGCCGGCGAACCCCACGTGTCGTGGAAGACGACCTTGGCGATCGGCTTGCGGTCAGGCACTCCCCACCTGCCGGTCGGATAGCCCATTGGAATGCAGGCGTGCTGGATCCACTTCTCACCGTCGGGAATGCCGAGGATCGCCGCCGTTTCCTTGGCCGCGAATCCGCCGAGAACGGTCGTGACTGTCGATCCGACTCCCTCGGCGCGCGCCGCGAGGCACATGCTCCACAGGGCGGGCCAGATCGAGCCGGGGTTGAGGTTCGTCTGCGAGAACCCGAAGACCAACAGGGGCGTCTCCCCGAAATGCTCCGCGAGATGCTCGCTGGAGTTCAGGACCCGGGCCACCTGCTGCGTGCGCCGGTCGGTCGAACCTGACGCAACTGCGGCGCGGACCTCGTCGTTGGCCGCCTTGTAGTGGGTGCCGAAGAGTTGGGTGAGGGCCGCCTGGTAGTGCACGCCCAGAGCCTCGATCTTCGCCCGGTCCGTCACCGTCATGAACCGCCAGTCCTGCGCATTGCCGCCGGTCGGGGCGCGAAGCCCGGCATCGAGGATTCGCCCTACGACGTCACCCGGCACGGGCTGCGCGGTCATGCGTCGCATCGCGCGGGTGGTGTAGAGGGCTTCGTAGACGTCCATGCGATGCACTCTCGCGTCCCCAGCGCAGGTCGCGCCAGCCGGCCGGGAATTGATCGTGCAGTTGGTTCTGTCGCCGCCACCTTCGTAACCTCACCGCCCGATGGCCCTCTCACTCTCCCCCTATGCCGATTCGATGCCCGATGCGGTTGCCCTCGCCGACGGCGATCGCGAGCTGACCTGGCCGGAGGTCAACAGCGCCGTCAACCGGGCCACGAACGCCATGCTGGCGATGAACCTCGGCGACGCGCTCCGCGTGTCGGTCTTCGCCCGGAACTCGACAGAAGTCATGCTCGCCCACTACGCCGCGCTCTGCGCTGGGGTGTCGAGCGTGCCGACCAGCTCGCTTCTGGGCGCGGACGAGCTCGCCTACGTGCTCACGGACTCGGACGCGAAGGCGGTGTTCGCAGGCCCGGAAACGCTTGACGTGGCGGTACAGGCTGCGCGTGCCGCAGGCGTACCAAGGGTGATCGCCTGGCGGGTCGACCGTACGCGCACTGATGATCTGTGCACGGACGATGTGCGGGTCCAGCCTTGGGACGAATGGCTTCGTGGCGTTCCCGATGAGGAGCCGACGACGTGGCAGGCACCGAACCTGCCGCTGCTCTACACGTCCGGCACGACGGGACGGCCGAAGGGGACGCACATCCGCACGTTCCCACCCGCCCTCGAGACGGTCGCTGACTGGATCCCGACGCTGGGCACCGGCCTGGTCGGTGCAGGCAAGGCTCACCTGGTCGTCGGGCCGCTGCACCACACCGGGCCGTTCATGGCGCTGCGCTACCTCGCCGCGGGATCACCG
>JAYTFI010000304.1:0-4194 GCA_043734485.1 Acidimicrobiales bacterium
TCGTGGCCGCCCATGCCGAACTAGCACCCGCGCTTCCGTTCCACCACCGGGACCCCTTTGACCGCATGCTGATAGCGCAGGCGCAACTCGAAGGACTCACGCTGGTGACCGCGGACGATCAGTTACGCGTGTACGACATCGAGACAGTCGACGCCCGACGCTGACCGTGCTTCGCGGCCGGGCGGTCGCACACCGAAGTGGGTTCTCAGGAAGCCTCGCTGTGCGCGCGGTCAGCGCCGATAGTGCTGAACATGCCGATAGTGCTGAACATGATGCTGCCCGCCATCATCTAGATCATCGTCGTCCCCTCGATCGCGGTCCGCGTGCTGCTCGTGGCGGCCCGGCGTTCGAGGGCGAACAAGGCCGGTATCAACGCCCGGATCGCTCCCGGCACAGCGGGTCGACACGCTCGCCACCACCGTGTCCATGGTCTCGCTCGGGCGCACCGTGGCCATGTTCCTCGGTGTGCCGCAGGAACTGTCGAGCGCAGCCGGTGGCTCGCTCATGGGCGACGCTTCGAGCTTCTATGCGCAACGGGTCGAGCAGGCACTGTGGGATGAAGTCGGCGAGATCACTGCCCACGACGCGATGTTCGACATCCGTACATTCGCCGACGAGACGTCGACCGCATTCCTGAAGCTGCAGCGCGCCTTCGCCGCGCAGGATGGCCGGTGCGGCCCGCAAGGTGCTGGCGACTCCGCTCTGGGAGCAGGCCCGCCATCAGATCGAGGAGTACCGGCGAGACGGGTCGCCGCAACATGCAGGAGCAGCTGCAAGTTCAGCAGGTTCGCTTTCTGGGCGCACACAGCCGCAACGGTTATGACACTGTCGGTCTCCGGATCTTCACCGCGACCATCGACTACGACATCGAGGTGGCTAGCGGCAAGGTCGCGCGCTGTGACAAGGTGCTGCACCCGGTGGCGGTCGATGTGCTGGCGGAGCGCTCATCGGATGCGCAGACGAAACCCGACGGCGGCACAATGCGCGAGCGATGCCCGAATTGCGGCGCGGGGCTACAGCTGGAGTGGGACGGCTCGTGCCGGTTCTGTAAGACCGACATCATGAGCGGCAAGTACGACTGGGGCATCTCGAAGATCATCCAATTGGCCGATTGGGACCGGGCATTGGCCAGTTGCCCACCCGACATCCTGAAGAAGTAGTTGCGAAGTAGCCGCCCGGTGCGAGATCGGCGTCAGGTCTGGACGCGGACGGTGAGCGGGATCTCGAGAGCGACCTTCGGGCGAACTGGGCGGCCGAGGGGCTCGCGCCGGCCGACGGGTTGCCGTAATAGACGCAGACGACCATGCCAGCGCCTGCGGCCAGCGACGTGTGCGCACGTTGACGGTCGACGTGATCGCGGAGGTTGTCCAGGGGCCGGCGGCGTAGAAGGACCGGAGATGTCGTCCGAATCGCCGCAATCGGACGTGGATGGTGATCAGAACCGACTTTGCGGTGGGCCCGGGTCAGCTGGACCTCCTCCGGTGATCAGAACCGCCCCGGGTTGATCCTGTTGGTCGGCCGGGGTGGGCTCGATGGTCGGCTACGGTGGTTTGCCCGTTCACGAACCAGCACCGAGCAGCAGTGTCCGGGGCGTGTTCGCGGGCCCCGCGGATTGCGCTAGCCTTCCCAAGCCCTACCGGGGCCGGTTGCAACGTATCGAGCGGCCAGCCGTTGGATGGACACCAGTCCTGTAGTCCGCAGCATCGCGTCACCTGTTTCGTACTCAACAATCGAAGTCTGCGTTCGCCCGGCATCCCTCGGAGTGAGGGGTGCAGCAGTCGGGAACGTCGCAGCACAATCCAAGTGCGCTCCGCACGGTCTTGACCGGGCGGAGCGTTTGCGTGTGACGAGGCCTGTCCCAGTCCGGCGAGGCGCACGCACCGCAGCAGATCCCCCAAGAGAGATCGAAGAGAAATCATGGCCACAAAAGCGATCGTCGGTGAGAAGGTCGGCATGACGCAGCTCTGGGATGCCCAGAACAACGTCGTGCCCGTCACCGTCCTGAAGGTTGCGCCGCTCCGCGTCGTACAGGTCAAAACGCTGGAGAACGACGGCTACGCCGCGATCCAGGTGACCTTCGGCCAGGTCAAGGCGAGCCGTGTCAACAAGCCCGATGCCGGACATTTTGCGAAGGCCGGCGTCGAGCCGGGCAAGGAACTCCTCGAGTTCCGCGTCGATGATTCCTCCGCCTGGACAGTCGGCCAGCTCATCGGCGTCGACACGCTTCTCGAAGGAGAACTGGTCGACGTCACTGCCATCAGCAAGGGCAAGGGCTTCGCCGGAACCATGAAACGCCACAACTTCAGTGGCCTTCCCGCCTCGCATGGCTCCCACCGCACCCACCGCACACCCGGGTCGATCGGCGCCTGCGCCACGCCAGGTCGTGTTTGGAAGGGCCAGAAGATGTCGGGCCAGATGGGCAATGAGCAGGTCACCACGCAGAACCTGGTGGTCGTCAAGGCCGACCCGGAACGCGAGCTGCTGCTCGTCCGGGGCGCCGTACCCGGCCCGAAGGGCGGCACCGTCGTCGTGCGCAGCGCAGCGCGTGGCGCCGTGAACGGTTCCAACAAGGGAGGCGCGAAGTGAGCGAAGTCGCCGTCAAGACCCCGGCCGGCGCCGCTGCCGGCACGATCGAGCTCGACCCGCACTGGTTCGCCATCACGCCGAACGGTCCGGTCATGCATCAGGTCGTCGTGGCCCAGCTGGCCAAGCGCCGCTCGGGTACGCAGAGCACCAAGACCCGCGCCGAGATCTCGCGGTCCGGCGCCAAGAGCCGTCGCCAGAAGGGTGGCGGCACGTCCCGCCAGGGTTCCATGCGTGGACCGCAGTGGATCGGTGGCGGCGTCGCCCTCGGTCCGAAGCCCCGTTCCTACGCCCAGCGGACGCCCAAGAAGATGATCAACCTCGCCCTTCGCAGCGCGCTCAGCGATCGGGCCAGCGACGGACGCGTCGTCATCGTCAACGAGTGGGCCTTTGCCACACCGAAGACGAAGGACGCTGTCGTAGCGCTCAACGCGCTCGGCATCGAAGGCCGCGTGCTCATCGTGCTCAATGGCTCGAACGACGCAGATGTGAGCGCGGCCCGCAGCTTCGGCAACCTCCAAGAGGTCCAGCTGATCGAGGCCGGCGAGCTCAACGCCTACGACGTCCTGGTGAACGACTACATCGTCTTCACCCGGGCAACCGTGCCTGGAATGACCGCCGCCGAGAAGAACTGAGGAGGCACAGTGAAGAACCCCCGTGACGTCATCCTGAAGCCAGTCGTGAGCGAGAAGAGCTACAGCCTCATCGACGCAGGCGTCTACACGTTCATCGTGGCCCCGGACTCCAACAAGGTCGAGATCCGTCAAGCCATCGAGTCGATCTTCAGCGTCAAGGTGAAGAGCGTCAACACGCTGAACCGCCCCGGCAAGAAGACCCGCAACCGCAAGTCCGGCACGACCGGCAAGAAGAACGACACCAAGCGGGCGATCGTGACGCTTGCCGGCGACGACCGCATCCCCCTCTTCGAGAGCTGAGCACCGTGGGCATACGTAAGCGCAAACCAACCAGTGCCGGTCGCCGGTTCCAGTCCTCCTCGGACTTCGCCGAACTGACGACCTCGACACCGGAGAAGTCGCTCCTCGCGCCTCTGCACAAGAGCGGCGGACGCAACAGCTATGGCCGCAAGACGGCGCGTCATCGCGGCGGCGGTCACAAGCGCCAGTACCGCATCATCGATTTCAAGCGCAACAAGGACGGCGTGCCGGCCAAGGTCGCGACCATCGAGTACGACCCCAACCGCACCTGTCGCATCGCGCTGCTGCATTATGCCGATGGCGAGAAGCGCTACATCCTGGCCCCGGCCCGCCTCAACGTGGGCGACACCGTGCAGTCGGGACAGGGCTCGGAGATCAAGGCCGGCAACGCTCTGTCATTGCGCTACATACCCGTCGGTACCACCGTGCACAACGTCGAGCTGAAGCCCGGTGGTGGCGGCAAGATGGCCCGCAGTGCCGGCACGAGCCTCCAGCTCGTGGCCCGCGAAGGCGACTTCGCCACGCTGCGACTGCCCAGCACCGAGATGCGCCGTGTTCCGATCGACTGCCGAGCCACCATCGGCGAAGTCGGCAACTCCGAGCACGAGCTGATCTCGATCGGCAAGGCCGGCCGCAACCGCTGGAAGGGCAAGCGCCCGCAGACCCGTGGTGTGGC
>JAYTFI010000305.1:0-2013 GCA_043734485.1 Acidimicrobiales bacterium
TGGGCGCCGCCGTGACAAAGCGCCTGATCGGTGTCGCTGCGAGTCGATCAACGATTCGTCGAAGCACGGGTACCGCGACGTAGTGCCCGGCCCACGCCGTGATGGCCCCGAGAGCCAGGCCGGCAGCCACGTCGCCAGGGAAGTGGGCGCCCACATAGACCCGGGCGAACGCCAACAAGACCGCCAAGACGCTGGCCACGATGCCCCATCGGCGGTTCGCCAATAGGAGGCCTGCGGCCACTGCTCCCGCCACTGCGGCGTGATCGGACGGGAAGGAGAAGTCGGCGGTCCGGTTGACGAGCACGTGCGCTCCTGTGAGCGCCTCGTAGGGTCGGGAACGGTTGATCGCATTGCCGATCACCTGTCCGATACCGAGAGCGACGAGAGCGGCGCCGCCGGCCCATACGACACCAGCCAATGCCATATGGTCGTCTCGCCGGCGAGCGTCGAAGTAGGCAACGAGGAGGAGGACAGCCAGGAGTGGGATGCCGGCTGCCTGGGCATAGAACGTTACGCAGCCGTTCGCCCACGAGGCCCGGGTCGTGAGGTTGTTGATCCATCGGAAGAGGCTGTGGTCCATCGTGATCCAGTCGATTCAGGCGGGGAGGCTCGGAAGGAGGCGTTGCAGAATGCGACGGTCAGCGGGCCACGCCTCGATGATCGCCTCTGGCGGTGTGCGCTTCGCGGCGTAGCGCAGAGCGAGGGCGACAACGACGATGTCGTCGAGTGGTCCGATGATCGGGAGGAACTCGGGGATGAGATCGATGGGGGACAGTACCCACAGCCCGGCGATCGCAACCACGATCTTGGCCCGGGTCGGGACCCGGGGATCACGGCGGAGACGTCGTGCGGTGGTGGCACACGCGGGGAGAATCGTGGCGAGGTCCTTGGCCAGGCCGGGCGGGAGCCGGCGCGCAAGCACTATGAGGATCGTCCACGAAGCCGTGAGCATTGCCAGCGCTACGATTACCCATCGAAACATTTGCCACCTCTAGTAAGTAACAGGCGATACATGTCTAAGAGTAACAAAAATTTAGATGTTCGATGGGCGGTGCTCATCGTGAAGCTCCCCGCGGAGCCGTCGCGCTACCGGGTCGCCGTCTGGCGCGAGCTCCGTCGAGCCGGTGCCACCCAGCTCGGGCAGGGCAGCTGGGCGTTCCCCGTGACGGCCTCGACGGCCGAAACGCTCGACAAGCTCTTCGAACTCATCCGTCGAGGCGATGGGGATGTCGTTGCCCTCGACGCTGCGCCGATCGACGACCTCAGCCGTGATCGTCTGCGCGAGTTGCACGACGAAGCGCGTCGGGCGGAATGGACGGAGTTCGTATCGGAGTGCGGGAAGTGCGTCGCCGAGCTGAAGCGTGAGATCGCAAAGAAGAAGTTCACTTTGGCTGAGCTCGACGAGGAAGAGCAGAACGTCGAGAGGCTCCGGCGCTGGCATCGCGAACTTATGGTCCGCGATCTCTTCCGCGCCCAACCGCCCGCGGTCATGCAAGGCCATCTCGCCACGTGTCTGTCGGAGCTGGAGCGATTCACCGACCTTGTCTACGCGGCCCTCGGAATCTCGTGAGGAGATCTCGTGGCACCCCGGGCTCGAGAACGGGCCCGGGGGTGCTTGCCCTGGCCGAAGGCCGCAGTGCTAGGTCAGCCTCGAGGACGCGAGCCGGTTCCGCCGCCTTGGGTCAGGTCGGCCATTTGGCCGAGAACCGTTGCTGCGGGTCGTAAGGGCGCTTCGGAGTGGATGGGGTTGTGTTCATGTCACCTCCCCCCGTCGATGAGGGGATCGGAAACCCGAACAACGCCCAGCTCCTGGAGCCGTTGCAGGAAGGATTGGACGTCGGCCGTGATCACGTCGATTGGCACGTCGAACGCAGCAGTGACCGCGCCGTATGCATCCTCGATGTTTCCGGACGTCGCGATGGACTCCCATATGACTGACCCGACCGGATTGAGGGAGATGAAATCCTCAGTGTCGGTGTTCAATAGGACGAACTCATCGCCCATGTGCTGTGC
>JAYTFI010000306.1:0-9381 GCA_043734485.1 Acidimicrobiales bacterium
CGGTCTCCGCGGCGAACCCGATCAGCACCTGACCGGGCCGCTTCGTCCTCCCCAGACCGGCGAGGATGTCGGGCGTGGCCTCGAGAATGACCTCGGGCGTGCCGTCGTGCTTCTTGATCTTCTGATCGGCAGGCGCCTTCGGCCGGAAGTCTGCTACCGCGGCCGCCATGATCACGAGATCGGCCGCGCCGGCCAGGCGATTCATGGCCGTTTCCATCTCGGCTGCGGTCTCGACTCTTTCGACCGTTGCGCCGACCGGGGCCGCGAGGTTCACCGTCGACACGAGGGTAACGGTTGCGCCACGGTCGGTGGCCTCCTGCGCGATCGCATAGCCCTGCTTGCCTGATGACCGGTTCCCGATGAAGCGCACCGGGTCGATCGGCTCCCTTGTGCCGCCCGCACTGACGAGTACCCGCACCCCGTCGAGGTCACGGACGACCGACTCGGCAACGCTCCCGCCTGTGAGCCGGGCACCAGCGAGCACGGCGCCGATCGCACCCACGATGTCCGCTGGATCGGCCAGCCGGCCGGCCCCGACGTCCCCTCCGGCCAGTCGTCCGACGGCCGGCTCGAGGACGTGAACTCCTCTACGCCGCAGCGTTGCCAGGTTCTCCTGTACCGAGGGGTGCTCCCACATCTCGGTGTGCATGGCCGGGCACACCAGCACGGGCGCCCGTGTGGCCAGCAGTGTCGCAGTGACGAGATCGTCGCTGAGCCCCACGGCGTACTTGGCGATCACCCGCGCCGTGGCCGGCGCGACGACGATCAGATCGGCGCTCTGGCCGAGCCGGGTATGCGGGATGGGCGATGGACCGTCCCAGAGCGACGTCTGTGCCGGCTCCGAACCGAGTGCGTCGAACGTGAGCTTGCCAACGAAGCGAAGAGCGTCCTCGGTGAGGACCGGGCTGACATGGGCGCCACCGTCGACCAGTCGCCGACAGAGGTCGATCGCCTTGTAGGCCGCGATGCCACCGCTCACGCAGAGGACGATTCGAGCGCCGCGAACGGCAGCGGCGTCCGTCATGGCGCTGCGGCGGTGGGGACTACGCCTCGGCCGGGACAGCCACGACGGGGGCTGCGGTGCGGGCGTACTCAATCTTGTCGGCCACGATCTCCTCGAGTGCGATCGACAACGGCTTGCGGCTCACCGAGGCAACCTGAGGCGGGACCATGGAGCCGAGCCCGTCGCCGAGCTGATTGAAGTACGAATTGATCTGGCGTGCCCGTCGGGCGGCCACGGTGACCAGCGTGAACTTCGAATCGACCCGATCGAGGAGCTGCTCGATGGCGGGATCGATCATGGAGGCGCGGCGCTGGGTCATGGAAGGCTCTCTTCGTGCGGTTCTGAAGCTCGGGTGGTTCGGGTATTCGTCGTGCGGTCAGGCGCTTTCGTCGGCTCGGCGTGCGGTCAGGCGCTTTCGTCGGCTCGGCGCTGACGATGGCCGACTACGATACCAGCCACTTCGGACACGGCCCGCTCCAGCCAGTCGTTGACCACGACATGGTCGGCGATCGCGTGCCCGACGCTCTCCTCAGCATCGGCCTTGGCGATGCGCCGGGCGATCACCGCCTCGTCGTCGCCGCGGGAGCGAAGGCGGGCTTCCTGCGCGGCGCGGTTCGGCGGCTCGATGAAGATCAGCACTGCCTCGGCGTACTTCGCCCGGACCTGCTGGGCGCCCTGGACATCGATCTCGAGGACGACATCGCTGCCCGCCGGCGGAGTCGGCACGGGAGTTCCGTAGAAGTTCCCGAATACCTCAGCGTGTTCTACGAAGCCGTCTTCGGCGACCTTCTCCTCGAACGTCTTGCGGTCGACGAAGCGGTACGCGTAGGGCGACTCGGCCATGCGCCGCGCCCGCGTCGTCCACGAGCGGCTGAGCCACAGGCTCGGATCGGCCTCGACGAGGGCATCGACGATCGTGCCCTTGCCCGTCCCTGAAGGTCCGGACACGACAAAGATCAACGGCGAGACCAACGGCGAGACCAACGGCTGGATCGACGGCTGGATCGACGGCGAGACCAACGGCTGGATCGACGGCGACATGGTCGAGTCAGCGTTCCGATCGCAGGCGACGGTGCGGTTTCAGCCGGCTTCGACGATCTCCAGGAGCTTGATCCGCTGGTTGTCGCCCAAGCCCTTGACTCGGCGGGTCTCGGCGATGCCGATCTGCTCCATGAGGCGACGGGCCTTCACTTTGCCGAGGCCGGGAAGCGACTCAAGGATGGCCAGCATCTTGGTCTTGCCGACGACGTCGTCGTGGTCTCCGGCGTCGAGGACCTCACGAAGGGTGAGCGAACCCATCTTTAGGCGGTCCTTGAGCTCGGCACGGGCTCGGCGGGCGATGGCGGCCTTCTCGAGTGCGGCCTGGCGCGCCTCGGGGGAAAGGATGGGGGGAAGCGACATGGGCGGCGAGGTTAGTGGCGGGACCCGACGGTCTCGCGCACGGTCCGCCAAATCGTCAGTACTACGACATTTTTCGGCCGTGGCACTGTCCGGGGCCGCCGGGCGGTCAGCGGCCGGCGGCGGCCGCGGCGGCGAAACGGGCCGCAGCCACCACCCGGTCGGCAGCCTGCGTGACCGGCCGGCCGATGACGAGCAGATCGGCGCCGGCACGAATGGCGTCGCCAGGCGTCCCAGCCCGGGCCTGATCGTCGCCGGGCACACTCGAAAGGCGGATGCCGGGCACGACGGTGCGCATGCGCGGTGCCAACTGGCGGACCTCATGGAGGTCGGCGGCGGCGCAGACGACGCCCTTGCAGCCGGCCTCCATGGCCAGCATGAGCCGCTTGCCCAGGATGTGGTCGGGGGCACTGTCGTCGCTCGTGAGGATGGTCACGGCCAGTGGGGTCGGCTGCGGCAGCCCGGCGAGGACCGCGCCCTCGAGCATCCCCTCGGTCCCGGCGCGCAGCATGTCGGCGCCGCCGTGGGCGTACATCGTGAGGTAGCTCGCACCCAGCGACCCAGCCACGCGGGCGGCCCGGCCGACGGTGTTCGGGATGTCCACCAGCTTCAGGTCGAGGAACACGTCGAACCCTTCGGACACCAGCCGCACCACGACGTCCGGCCCGGCTGCGATGAACAGCTCCTGGCCCACCTTGACCACACCGAACCACGGGCGCAGTTCCTTGGCCAGTTGCAGCGCAGCCACATCGTCATCGACATCGAGTGCGAGCGCCAGATTCGGACGGATGGCCTCAGCCTCCGGACTGCCCGCCTCGAGTCCCGCAAATTCCTCAGCCATGTGCCGCTCCGATCAGCTCGTCCAACGTGACAATTCGATGCCGTCTGCACCATGCCCGCAGCTCGGCGAGCACACGGTGCGGAGCAGCGGGTTCGTAGAACGTAGCGGTCCCGACCTCGACCGCGTTGGCACCCGCCATGAGCAATTCGACGGCGTCCACACCGTGGGCCACGCCGCCGGCGCCGATGATCGGCACATCCGGATGTGCCCTACGGGTCTCGTAGATGGCCCGGACCGCGACCGGACGGATGGCGGGGCCGGACATGCCACCCCCGCCGGCCCCCAACTTCGGGCGCCGCGCCTCGGTGTCGATGACCATGCCCATGACGGTGTTGACGAGGGTCAGCGCGTCGGCACCCGCCTCGATCGCGGCAGCCGCGATGTCCGTCAGCGAGGTCACGTTCGGGCTCAGCTTCGCCCACAGCGCGACATTGGGGCCGAGGCCGCGCCGCGCCGCGGCGATCACCTTCGCCGTCCCTTCCGGCGAGTGGGCGAACATGTGGCGGCGGTCCTCGATGTTCGGACAGCTCACGTTCACCTCGACGGCCACGACAGCGGCGCTTCGAAGCCTTGTTGCGACGGCCTCGTACTCGTCGACGGTGAAGCCCCAGATGCTCGCGACGGTCCGGGCGTCGAGCGATCGGAGTTCGGGCAGGTCGTTGGCCAACCAGTGGTCGACACCGGGGTTCTGCAGGCCCACGCTGTTGATCATGCCGGCCGCCACCTCGGCCACCCGGGGGGCCGGATTGCCACCCCAGGCCTGAGCCGAGATCGACTTCACGACCACAGCGCCGAGCTCGGACAGATCGAAGTAAGGACGCAGCTCGGCACCATGGCCCGCCGTCCCTGCAGCGGTGAGGATCGGGTTGGGCAGGGTGACGGTCCCTATGCGCGCGGACAGATCGACGGCTACCGGATAGTGCCGCTTCCGGTGGAGCACGCTCATCGGTCGGCCACTCGGTCGGCACAGGAAACTCGGTCGGCACAGGCCACTAGTCGCCCAGGTACTCTTGCAGGCTCTTGACCCGGAAGGGCCGCGTGCTCCACTCGCCGATGCCGCTCGCACTGGCCAGCGCCGCCGCGATCGTGGTGTGGATCGGCACTTTGTGGACCGTGCAGGCGCGCCTGATCTCGGCCCCGTCGGAGTAGGCACCACTTCCCCGCGGCGTGTTGATGACGAGCGCGATCTCCCCCCGGGCGATCAGCTCGGTCGCGGTCGGCGAACCATCCGTAGTTGCTGGATCGCTGATCTTGCGGACGACCGTGGCCACAGGGATGCCGCGACCGCGCAGGAAGGCGGCGGTCCCCTCCGTGGCCACGATTGTCAGGCCCGCGCCGGCGAACGCCCGTGCTGCGGCCGCCGCTGGTGGCTTGTCCCGATCGGCGAGGGAGATGAACACGTTGCCCGTGGACGGCAGCCGACACGACGCGGCCAGCTGGCTTTTGGCATACGCGATGCCAAATGTCGTGTCGATGCCCATCACCTCGCCGGTGGAGCGCATCTCGGGTCCGAGCACGGAGTCGACCTCGGGGAAGCGGTTGAAGGGCAGCACCGCCTCCTTCACCGACACATGCGTGCCGACGACCGGCGGCTTCAGTAGCCCCTCCGTGCGCAGCGACTCGAGTGTGGAGCCGGTCATCACCCGTGACGCGATCATGGCCAGCGGCACGCCCGTTGCCTTGGCCACGAACGGCACCGTGCGCGAGGCACGAGGGTTGGCCTCGAGAACGAAGACCTCACCGTCCTTCACCGCATACTGGACGTTGATGAGGCCGCGGACATCGAGCGCGTCAGCAATCGCCCTCGTGTGACGTTCCAGTTCCGCGATCGTAAGCGCGCTGAGCGACTGGGGCGGGATGGCGCACGCGCTGTCGCCCGAGTGCACGCCGGCCTGCTCGACGTGCTCCATGATCCCGCCGATCACGAAGTCGCCGACCGCGTCACGGATTGCATCAACGTCGACTTCGACGGCGTCGTCGAGGAACCGGTCGACGAGCACCGGCCGCTCCGCCGACAGGCCACCTTCCTTGCCGAGCGATCCGTCGGCGGCCATGTCGGCCATCGCCTTGCGGAGCGCCGTCTCATCGTGGACGATCTGCATTGCTCGCCCGCCGAGCACGTACGACGGGCGGATGAGCACCGGGTAGCCGACCCGATCGGCCACCACGACGGCTGCGTCTGCATCGACCGCCGTGCTACCGGGGGGCTGGGCGATGGCAAGCTGCTCGCACAGCGCGTTCCAGATCTTCCGGTCCTCGGCCGCGTCGATCGACGCAGGGGATGTGCCGGCAACGAGGTCGGCGGGGAGAAGGCCCGCCAGCTTCAACGGCGTCTGCCCACCGAGGCTCACGATGATGAACTCCGGCTGCTCGACGTCGATGACGTTCATGACGTCCTCGAAGGTGAGCGGCTCGAAGTAAAGGCGGTCGCTGGTGTCGTAGTCGGTCGACACCGTCTCGGGGTTGCAGTTGACCATGATGGTCTCGAAGCCGGCGTCGCGCAGCGCGTAGCTGGCGTGCACGCAGCAGTAGTCGAACTCGATGCCCTGGCCGATGCGGTTCGGACCGGAGCCGAGGATGACCACCTTCCGGCGATCGCTCGACACGACCTCGTCGGTGTCCTCGTAGGTCGAGTAGTGGTACGGCGTGGCCGAGGCGAATTCGGCCGCACAGGTGTCGACCGTCTTGAACGTGGCCCGCACACCCTTGCTCAGGCGCGCCGCCCGGACGTCGGCCTCCGCTGTTCCGTCGGCCCGCCAGAGGTACGCTAGCTGGGCGTCGGAGAAACCGAAGCGCTTGGCCCGGCGCCACTGCTGTCGGCTGAGCGTAGCCGGACTGGTATGCGCGCTGAGGGTCGCCCGCTCCTCCGTGATCTGCTGCATCTGGTCGAGGAACCACGGATCGATACGGTTCACCGCATAGAGCTCGTCGACGCTGACCCCGCGATTCAGGGCCTCACCGACGAGGAACAGCCGCTCGGGCGTGGGGATCGCGGTCTGGGCGACGAGGTCCTTGGTTGCTATGTGCGCGTAGTTCTCTTCGCCGGGATCGCAATTGAGACCGAACCGGCCCTGTTCGAGCGAGCGCAAGCCCTTTTGCAGCGCCTCGGTGAAGGTGCGACCGATCGACATGGCCTCGCCGACGGACTGCATGCGGGTGCCGAGGATGCCCGACGAGCCCGGCAGCTTCTCGAACGCCCACCGCGGGATCTTCACGACGACGTAGTCGATGACCGGCTCGAAGCTGGCCAGGGTGGACTTGGTGATGTCGTTCGGGATCTCGTCGAGTGTGTAGCCGACGGCCAGCCTTGCCGCGATCTTGGCGATTGGGAAGCCCGTCGCCTTGGATGCCAGCGCGCTGCTGCGCGAGACGCGCGGGTTCATCTCGATGATGACCATGTCACCGTCGTCGGGGTTGATGGCGAACTGCACGTTCGAACCGCCGGTGTCGACGCCGATGCGCCGGATGCAGGCGAAGGCCATGTCCCGCATGTGCTGGTACTCGACGTCGGTCAGCGTCTGGATCGGCGCGACCGTGATCGAGTCGCCCGTGTGCACGCCCATCGGGTCGACGTTCTCGATGCCGCAGATGATCACGCAGTTGTCGGCCTTGTCGCGGATGACCTCGAGCTCGAACTCCTTCCAGCCGGCGATCGAGCGCTCGACCAGGATCTCCCTGATCGGGCTGGCGGCGAGGCCCTCGCCGGCCAGTGTGCGGAAGGTGTCGATGTCATGCGCGATGCCCGTGCCCGCGCCGCCGAGGATGTAGCTGGGGCGGATGATGATGGGGAAGCCGATCGTGGCGGCGACCTCCATGGCACTCGGCTCGCCCTTCGGCCCGGGCGTGTCGAGCGAGTACGCGAAGCCCGACAGCGGCACCTTGAGCCCGATGCCCTGCATCGCCTCCTTGAACAGCTCGCGGTTCTCGGCCGTCTCGATGGCCAGCGCGTTCGCACCGATCATCTCGACGCCATACTTCTGCAGAACCCCGCGGCGGTCGAGCTCCATGGCCAGGTTCAATGCCGTCTGGCCGCCGAGCGTCGGCAGCAGCGCGTCCGGCTTCTCGCGCTCGATGATCGCTTCGAGGATGTCCGCGTCGAGCGGCTCGATGTAGGTCCGGTCGGCGAAGGACGGGTCGGTCATGATCGTGGCCGGGTTGGAGTTGGCGAGGATGACGAAGAAGCCCTCCTCCTTCAACACGCGGCAGGCCTGCGTGCCGGAGTAGTCGAACTCGCATGCCTGGCCGATGACGATCGGACCCGAGCCGATGAGCAGGATGCGCTGAATGTCGGTGCGGCGGGGCATCAGCCGGCCTTCACCGTCTGCTTGGTGAACGCGGTCATGAGCTCGCGGAACTCCTCGAACAGGTAAGCCGACTCGTGCGGCCCGGGCCCGGCTTCCGGATGGTGCTGCACCGAGAAGGCGGGGATGTCGCGGCAGCGGATTCCCTCGACGACGCCGTCGTTGAGGTTCACGTGGGTGACGTCGGCGTTGGCCACCGAACCCTCGGCGATGGCGAAGTTGTGGTTCTGGCTGGTGATCTCGACCCGGCCGGTCGGGATGTGGCGGACTGGGTGGTTGCCGCCATGGTGGCCGAAGGGCAGCTTGTAGGTAGTGCCTCCGAGCGCCGCGCCCATGAGCTGGTGGCCGAGGCAGATGCCGAACACCGGCACCTCGCCGAGCAGTGCCTTGATCTCCCCCACCGCATAATCGCAGACCACCGGGTCGCCCGGTCCGTTCGACAGGAAGAGACCATGAGGATCGTAAGCGCGTACATCATCGGCGCGCATATGGCCGGGAACGACGGTGACAGTGGCGAAGGTTGCAAGGTGGCGCAGGATCGTGCGTTTGATGCCGAAGTCGTAGGCGACGACGCGGAACGGACCGTCGCCCACCGTGTAGGGCTCGAGCGTGGTGACTTCGGCGACGAGGTCGACACCGTCCGTGCCCGGCTCGGCCTTCGCCGCTTCGAGTAGGGCGTCATGGCTCGCCGTTCCGAACGCGCCGGGCATGGCGCCCGTGTCGCGGAGGTGGCGGGTGAGCCGCCTTGTGTCGATGCCGGCGATGCCGGGCACCTGCCAGCGCTTGAGGAACGCGTCGAGATCTTCGCCGGAACGCCAGTTGCTGCGCCGCCGGGCCATCTCCCGCACGATGATGCCGCGGGCAAAGGGCCGCCGGCTCTCGTCATCCTCGGCGTTCGTGCCGTAGTTGCCGATGTGCGGGTACGTGAAGGTGATGATCTGGCCCGCGTAGCTGGGGTCGGTGATCACTTCCTGGTAGCCGCACAGCACGGTGTTGAACACGACTTCGCCAGTTGCCACGCCGGCTTCGGTGCGGTAGCCGATGGCCTCGCCCTCGAACGTGGTGCCGTCGGCCAGGACCAGCAGTGCCTCTGTGATCGGGGCGCTCACGGATGGACCTCGCGCATGCAGGCGGCACTCATACGGGGAGCCTCGCACACCGGACTGCGGCGACCGCCCAGGGTTTGCCGGCCGGACAGCACGATGCCGCCCTCGGCCGGGGTAGGCGCGGGCGGCACGGAACAAGAACTGCACATCGAATGGTCTCCTGCCGTCCGGGCCTCACGGGACCCGCTTCACGGTTCGGAAGATGACTTTAGCAGTGGCCCGCCCCTCCCGAACTTCGTCCAGTTCTGCACCGTCACGGTCCAGAACCGGTCAGTGAATCCGCGCAGGGCATCGCCCCCGGACTCCGAACGCAGCCCTGCACACTGGCACTACCGGGTCGCTACGCCAGCGGACACCGTGACAATCCCGTTGCACAGCGTGTGCCGCACCACACCATTGAGCGTGCGACCCGCATAGGGCGTGTTGCGGGCCTTGCTGGCCAACGCCCCTGCATCAACGGTCCACGTCGCCGTCGGATCGACCACGCAGATGTTCGCGGCGCGTCCGACCGCGAGCAGACCGTGGACATCGCCGATCTGGGCGATGCGCGCCGGCCCTACGGAGAGCAGCTCGAAGACCCGTTCGACGGGCAGCGAAAGTTCGGTCAGTGCGAGTGACAGAGCCGTCTGCAGGCCGAGCATGCCCGGGGGCGCATCGAGCATCGAGCGCTCCTTCGTCTCCGGCGTATGGGGAGCGTGATCAGTGGCGATCGCATCGATCGTTCCATCGGCC
>JAYTFI010000307.1:0-6731 GCA_043734485.1 Acidimicrobiales bacterium
GGCACGACTCGACCGGCTCGGCCCGGTGCGCACGATCGCCCAGCACGCCGCCGTCCTCGGACGGGAGTTCAGCCGGGACGACCTGTTCGCCGTGGTCGCACCGGTGCACGACCCGGCGGTCTTCGACGGCCTGCTCGACGAGTTGCTCCGCTCCGGACTCGTGCAGTCCTGCAACGACAACCTGATGTTCCGCCACGCGCTGATCCACGATGCCGCCTATGGCTCGCTCCTGCGAGGAGAGCGCGAACGACTCCATCGTCGCGTCGCGGAGCACCTGCTCGCCGATGAGGGGCGCGCCCGTCCCGAAGAGATCGCACATCATCTGGCCGGCGCGAACCGTTGCCTCGACGCAGCCCGGTGGTACCTCGTCGCAGGGCGCCGGGCCGCGCAACGGGCGGCGTATCGAGAAGCGATCGGCCATGCACAGCGTGGCGTTTCCGTGGCGAGCACCGCCGACACCACCGCCGCCACCGACGCGGCGGCGCGCGACCGCGTCGAGCTCGACCTGCAACTGCTCATCGGCAACGCCACCCAGGCCGTAAAGGGCTTCGGTACGACGTCGAACCTTGCCGTCTGGAACCGCGCCATCGAGCTCGCCGACGTCCTCGGCGACCTCGACGAGCGGACCTCCGCCATGAACGGCCTTGCGATCTGCATCTACGACAAGGGTGATGTCGCCGGTGCCCGGCTGGTCGCCGACGACATCGTCAGACGGTCCGAACACGGCCGCAGTCGTGCCGGTCGCGCCCGGGGGTACACGTCGGTCGCGCTGATGGAGATGGACGCCGGGCAACATCGTCAGGCGTTCGAGCACGCAATGCGGGCGGTCGACGAGCACGAACCCGATGACTTCCTCGTGCTGTCGTATGGGATCGGGATCGATCAGGCTGCCGGTGGACACAGCGTCGCCGGGCTCGCTGCGTGGTATGTCGGCGAAGATCGCGTCGCCCGGGAGAAGTGCGAGGCCGGAATCGCCCTGGCACGAGGCCGCAACCTCGCAAGCCTCGCGCTGACGCTCACACTGCACGCGATGATGCGCTGGCTCCGACGAGACGACGCCGCTGCGGCTGCGGCAGCGGACGAAGTGATCCGCGTGAGCGCCACACTCGAGGCCGTGCAGCAGCGAGCATTCGGCCTGTTGCTCGCCGGTGCGGTCAAGTGCCGGCGACTGCGCGACGGCGACGGGCTGGCGATGATCGATGAAGCTCGCGCTCTTTTCCGCCAGGCATCGAGCCTGAACGGGGCGCCGCTCGGATGTGCGGTGCTCGCCGACGCGTATCTGGCGCTCGATGACCACGACCGTGCGCTCAGCACCGCCGACCTCGGGCTCGAACTGGCCAAGGCGGCCCATCAGTTCAGCGTTGATCCTGAGCTGCTCCGCATCCGTGCCGCCGCCAAACTCGCGTTGGCCGCTCGGTCCGACGTGCTCGACCCGGACGTCTTCGCCCAGGTAGAGGCGGATCTGCGCAGCGCGATCGCCACGAGCAGAGCGTCCGGGTCACTGCCCTTCGAGGTGCGTGCCGCGATCGATCTCGTGCGGGCTCATGAGTTGCTCGGCACCGATGTGCCCATCGCACCCCTGCGCCAGGCGCTCGCCCGAACTCGACCGGACGACACATCTCCGGACACCATGGCCGCCCACGCCCTGATCGACCAACACGACCGCACACATCCTCTCGACCGTCGCCACCACCGCAGCGAGGCACACCCATGACCACACCGTTCAAGTTCCCCTTCCCGATCTACCTGTCGGGTCCGATGTTCAGTGCTGCCGATCTCTGGTCGCAGCAGTCGATCGCCGACACGCTCGAGCGACCGCCGGCTGATGCGCCGTTCGCGCCCGCCCAGTGCTACCTGCCGCAGCGAGACGGCATCGAGGTCGGAAGCCTCATGCACGACCTGAACTCGCCGACGATCTCGAGCGGCACGTCCGCCAAGGCCATGGCGATCATCCGCAAGGTGGTCTACGCGCTTGACATGTACCAGCTGCTGGATCGGTGCGGCGCGGTCGTGTTCAACATGGACGGGCGCGTCCCCGACGGCGGCAGCGTGGTCGAGGCCGCATCGGCGTACGTGTCCGGGCGAGTCGTCGTGATCTACAAGTCAACGCCGATCACGATGCTCGGCGGCTGGGACAACCCAATGATCTCCGGGCTATCGACGACCTGGACCACCGTGCAGAAGTTCGCCGACGTCCCGGCCGAGCTGATCCGGCGCCTCGGCACCACAACGACCAAGCCGACGTTCACCCCTTCGCCCGAGCTTGCCGAGGTCGTGTCGTTCGGGCACGTCGTGTGGGACCTGATGGAGGTCATTCGGGCCGCGCTGAAGGGCATCACCGATGCGATCGACGCCGTGGACGCGGCAAAGCGACACGATGTCGTCGCCGACGTCGACAAGCTCGTCGCCGCGTTCGTCGGGTGGTGCGACGCGCACCTACCTGTCGCCGCTTCTGGTCCGGTCACATGACCCCTCCCCCCATCGAACCGCATGACCTGCAGGTCGCGATCACCCTTGCGACCCTCACCACCATCGACGAGTCCGATGCACCCGAGCAGATCGGCGCGACGATCTCGCGCTACCTGGAACGTCCGGCGCTGCCCACGGCGAGCTCCTGGACGATCGCCTGGGGCCCAGCGCTTGCGGGTTCGAACCTCTGGTACATCGCAACCGGACCCGACATGGCCGGTGACCAGCGCTACGCGCTCGTGATCCGCGGCACGAACGTCTTGAGCCTCACGAGCTTGCACGAGGACTTCGACGTCAAGCTCAGCCCGTTGCCGTTCGCCGACCCGAATGCGCCGAGCGACGTCCGCATCGAGGAAGGATTCGCCACGGCGTATCGCAACTTGATCGGCGCCGTCGACCCGTCCACACACTCGACGGCGTACCAGTTCCTCGACGCCCACCTTGCCGAAGGGCAGTGCCTCGACGTCGTCGGTCACAGCCTCGGCGGTGCGATCGCACCCATCGTCGGGGCCGCAATGAAGTCGCGTTACCAAACGGCCGCGGTTCGGGTCCTGGCGTTCGCCGGACAGAGCCCGGGCAACCGGGCCTTCGCGAAGTACTTCGCCGGCCTGTTCCCCGACCAACCGTCCTGCTGGATCAACGAGATCGACATCGTTCCGATGTGGTACGCCGATCTCGATCGGATGGTCGAGATGTTCGGGCCCGTGGGTCCCGCGTGTCCGGGCGAGTTGCGCGCGGCGTGGGAGGTGATCAAGCCAGGGTTCCCGGCCTTCTGCGCGCTGCTCGCACCGCACCGGTTCACCGCCCAGCTGTCGGCGCATGCGTCATGGTTCGACGAGGTCGCCGCGCAACACAGCTGCTACTACTACTGCTACCTGACCGGCGTGTCGGCCGCGGTCATCAACGAGTGCATCGACCCGACGTGGGTCCCACCCGGTGGGGCCGAACTGCGCTGATGTGGCCACCATCCCCAGCTCGGCGAACATCTCAGCCGTACCATGCGGCCGCGATTGAACTGCCTGGCAATTCCGCAACGACCTGGCGGGAGAGGCGAGCCACCCCAGATCGCTGACCTCGCTCATCTGAAGTTCCCCAAGATCGAGCAACACTCGAGGCATTCCGGTGAGGGTTGTCATCGCGGGGTCCGGGGTCCGCGCTGCGCGCCCCTTGATGGGGCGGGCTCGTGAAGTCGATCTCGGGGCGGCCGGAGCCGGGTCGAGGTGGGACGATCGGGTCCCGCTTTCCCGATCCGCCCGCGTCGGCCTTCGGCGGAAATCACACAGCACGGCGTGCTGCAACGAACGGAGGGAATTCGTCGCGCTCTGCCTCACGCCATCCTTCGTCGCCCTTGCCAGCTACATCAACGATCTGCGCCTGTTCGCCGAGTGGTGCACCACCAACAACATCGGACTCCTCGACGTTGCGCCGCACGCACCTGGAGATCTTCGGTGGGAAGGTGGGTGCCGACGGACGGATGCGCTCCACCGTCGCCCCTCGACGCTTGGGGGCCTCTACCGGTACTGCTACGTCGAAGGCATCCTCGAACGCAACCCGCCGCCAACGTCCGTCAAACCGAACGTCGATGTCGTGTGGGTCCCCAACCGGATTGGGTATCGGTACTCACCGGGTGCTGCTCGCGACTCGCCAACCGGGCCGCTCCCGTATGGACGCGCATCGCATAGCGACACTTGGGGTCCGGAACGTGATCTCGCCACGGTGACGCTGGCTACTGCCAGGCGCGCCGGACGAGCTCTCGTTGGAGTGTGCCAATGTCGTTGCTGGCTCTGCGCTTGACAGCGTCACCCAGGTCGCTGACGAGAAGGGCTTGGCTGGCCTCGAACTGCGCGCCGACGGCGAGCCGGTTGGCGAAGAACCGGGCGTACGCGACGAGTTCGATGTGACGGCAGAGCCCCATGTCGGCAACGAGCTCGCGGGCGGTGGCCGTGTCGCCTTCGGCATCGGCCAACACGGCGAGGAGCAGCAAGCTGTCGGTCGCCTGCTGGACGACGCGGCCGGTCACCGCGGCGCGTGCGTGCGACTGCACCGCCGTGCGCGCTTGTACGAGTTCGCCCAGTGCCACATGGACCAGGGCTCTCATCTCGTCACCAGTCCCGAACGCGCCAGGCACTCGGCTGTGGAGCGTGGCTGCCTGGGCAGCGGTGTTGGCGTCGCCGAGCATGAGCGCACAGAGCGACGCCTGCATCGACGCGTGGGCAGAAATTTCTGATTGGAAGCCGAGCTCGTCCTGGCGGGCGAGAGCGGTCTGCGCGTGCTCGAGTCCGCGTTCTGGCTCGTTGCGGAGCATGGCCATGATCCCGGCGATCTGTTCGCAGGTTGCCTGGGCCTGCTCGGTGTCAGGCCCCGGTGGCAGTGTGCGGTGAACGTCGAAGGCGCGTTGCAGGATCTGGGTCCCCTTGGCGGCATCGGACATAGCGAACTGCAGCCCGAGGTGGCTGTAGCCGTGGACCTGGTGGAGCGCCGTGGGCGAGTCCCGCAACCGGCGCACGACAGCCGCGGCGGCGCGATAGTCGACCAGCAGCGTGTGCAGGGTCCACTGGTTGCAGATCAGACGCATGGCCATGTCGTCGTCCGTGAGGTGGGCGACGCATCGGTCGACGAGCTCGATCCCCTCAATCGGATGCGAGTAGAAGACGCTGAACGCGCCCAGCAGGAGCCGGGCGGCCGTATCCCACTCTTCTCGTGCACCGGCCCAGTCGATTGCGGCGACGAGGTTCGCTTTGTCCGGGCCCAGAAGTGCCCGCCCGGCGAGATCAGCCCACATCGCCAGCGGGCGCTTCTGCGCGAGTCCGACGTAGTGGCCGAGGTGCCGGTCCCGGACCTCGGAGCCCTCACCCGTGCTGGCCAGACGCTGCTCGGCGTAGGCAGCCGTGGTCTCGAACAACCGGAACCGTGACTGCCCGCCGGTCTCTTCGCGAATGACGAGTGACTTAGCGATCAGCGAGTCGATCACGTCCACCGCGCCGGGGCGTGACAACCCGGCAACCGCGGTTACGGCATCGAGATCGAACGTGCCGACGAACACCCCCAACGACCGGAACACCGCCTGCTCGTCGGGGGCGAGCAAGTCATAGCTCCAATCCAACGTGGCTTCCAGTGTTCGTTGGCGTTGACGGCGACGACCGCCATGCAACAGCTGGAACCGGTCAGCGATCCCGGCCAGCAGCTCTTCTGGTGACATCACGGTGCTGCGGGACGCGGCGAGCTCGATCGCCAACGGCAGACCGTCCAAGCGCCGACACACCTCAGCCACCACACGGCGTTTCTCGTCGTTCAACACGAACGACGAGTTCACCGCGACCGCCCGCTGGGCGAACAGCTCCACCGCCGAACCCGTCTCGTCGCCGGTCGACAGCGGCGGGACCTCCACGGCCTGTTCACCATCGACATCGAGACGTTCCCGACTGGTCGCCAACAGCAACGACGCACCGGGCCGGGCCAGGAACCGCTCAGCCAACTCGGCGCACTCATCGATCAGATGCTCACAGTTGTCAAGAATCAACAACAGATCCTTGCCCCCCACGTACGCGAGCAACTGGTCGATCACGTCACCCGCCGTGAGACCCAACCCCAACCCGGCCGCCACCGCCGCACCCACCAACGCACCATCGGTCACCGAACTGAGATCCACGAACCACACCCCATCGCGTCGATGCGGCAACTCTGCTTCACCGACCGCCAGCGCCAAACGGGTCTTGCCCGTCCCCCCACCCGCCGTCAATGTCACCAGCCGGCTCGACACCAACGCATGCCGGACCCGACCCAGGTCGTACTCCCTGCCCACCAAAGCGGTCGCCGCCGCCGGCAGATTCGTGACGAGAGGATCCACAACCCGCAGTGCCGGGAACTCGCCATCTCCGAGCTGCCAGATCTGCACCCGCTCGGCCACATCACGCAACCGGTGCACCCCGAGATCCCGCACCGCCACCCCCGCGGCCTGACGCACCGGGTCGGACAACAGCACCTGGCCACCATGGGCCGCCGCCTCCAACCGGGCCGTCACGTTCACAACCGGACCGAAGTAATCGCCGGCACGCTCCTCCGCCTCACCCAGGTGCAAACCCATCCGCACCTTCAACGCCGGACCGGGCCACACCACCCCCGCCAACTCGGCCTGAACGCTCGCAGCGGCGGCGACCGCTTCCGAGGCACGACCAAACGCCACCGCGAAACTGTCACCCGCCGTCGTGAACACATACCCGCCCCAAGACTCGAACACCTTCCGCAGCACGCCGTCATGCACC
>JAYTFI010000308.1:0-3079 GCA_043734485.1 Acidimicrobiales bacterium
CGACCACGTCCGTTCCGTCGGTTGTGAGGACTCCCCGACAGCGTGCAAGCCCGTACCTGCGCCGCAACGGACCGCCGACGGAGTTTCCGGAGAGCACAAGTGCCGCTCCGACGCCGAGGACGATCGCAAGTGCGAGCCCGACGCGGAGAACGTCGTTTGCGCGGACCGTGAGGACGAACAGCAACACCATTGCGATCGCCGCACCCACCCCGGCCACACGAACGATGTTCATGCGTCGGCCGGTTGTGATGACCGTGGGTGCGGGCCGTCGCCGGATGCCCCGCGCGAGCGCAATCCGCTTGACGCCCGCCGCCCGCTGTGTCTGGGCCTCGACATCGGCCGAGATCCCGGCCAGCCATCGAGGCGTCATGTGGACGACGGTGGGCTGCACCTGTCGAAGCACCTGCTGCGTCGTCGCCCGGCCTCGGAAATGCAGCACTGCACCGGTCAGCATCGGACCGGCGACCGACAGCGCATGCTCCGTCGGTTCGGCGAACGGGTGCAGCGCGCACAGCACGTCGCTGCCGCTCAGCCGAAGCCGGGCAACGAGTCCCCTGGCCTCGTCGACGACGGATTCGTGGGAGATCCTCCGCCCACCGATCACTCGCGCACCGTCGGAGGGTTGCACCGCAGCGGCCGCGGCGTCCCAGCCATCGGACGACGCTGTTGCCTCCAACTGGGCCAGCGTCGCCGTCTGCTTCCGATCCGGACGGTCCGCGATGTCGAGGTGACGGACCCCGCGGGTCGCATCGATGACGAGCAGACGTACGTCCGGAACGTCGACCCGGGATTCGTCGACCTTGTCGAACTGCTCCTGATCCCCGACGATCACGCACACTGCGCCCGCCTGGCGCAGCGCGCCCAGCACCTCGGGCGCGGACAAACCCGGATCGAGGGCGAGGACGCACACGCCGATCCCCTGAGCACCCAGTTCGGCCGCGAAGCAGAGCGGCCCGTCCTCGGCGATGACGGCGACGACATCGCCGGCAACCAAACCATTGGCGAGCAGACCGTTGCCGATGCCGACGGCCTTGGTCCTCAGATCCGCGAACGTGACCTCGTTCCACTTGCCGTGGCGGAAGTACCGCAACGCGACTGCCGTAGGCGTGGTGGCCGCGCGTTCCAGAAGAAGGCCGGGGAGCGTTGAGGAACTCACGCGCTGGCCCCGAGGTACGCCTCGATCACCCGGGGATCCGACTTGATCGCCGCAGGTAGACCTTCGGCGATCTTCTGCCCGAAGTCGAGAACAAGGATCCGCTCGGCAACCTCCATGACCATGTTCATGTCGTGCTCGATGAGGATGACCGAGATCCCTAACTCCCCTTTGATCTCGAGGATGTAGCGGGCCATGTCCTCGGTTTCGGTGGCGTTCATGCCGGCGACGGGTTCGTCGAGCAGTAGGAGCTTCGGCTCCATGCAGAGCGCACGCGCCAGTTCCATGCGCTTCTGGACACCGTACGGGAGCATGCCTACGGGCTGCCCGCGGAAGATGTCGAGGTCGAGGAGCTCCATCACCGACTCGACCCGCTCGCGGTGCACGACCTCCTGCCGCTTGGCGATGCCGGAGAAGGCCAGCCCGGCCAGGAACCCGCCGCTCATCAGATGATGACGACCCAGCATCAGGTTGGAGACGACATCAAGGTTCTTGAACAGACCGATGTTCTGGAAGGTGCGGGCAATGCCCTGGGCCACCGTGAAGGGAGGCGTGGTGCCGATCAGCTCGATGCCATCGAGCTTGATCGTGCCGTTCTGGGGCCGATAGACGGCGTTCAGGCAGTTGAGGATCGAGGTCTTCCCGGCGCCGTTCGGGCCGATGATGGCAAACAGCTCGTTCGGTTGGACATCGAAAGACACATCCGAGATAGCAGTGACGCCGCCGAAGCGCAGGGTGATCTCGGACACGACGAGCAATGGGTTCGCTCCCGTCGGCGCATTGGTGACGCTCATCCCCGGGACTCCTTCTTCCGCCGGTACGACTTGAGCTCACGGAACGAGGTGTGATCCGACTCGCCCCCGAGGTACAGCGCCTGGATGTCGGGATCGGCCAAGAGCTCGCGGCCCGGGCCATGCTTGGCCACCCGACCCGTCTCCATCACGTAGCCGTAGTCGGAGATCGAGAGCGCCATCGCCGCGTTCTGCTCGACGATCAGCACGCTGGTGCCCTGCTTGTTGATCTCGACCACGATGTCGCGGATCTGCTCGACGATGAGTGGCGCCAGACCGAGCGACGGCTCGTCGAGCAGGAGCAGACGAGGGTTGGCCATCAGCGCCCGGCCGATCGCCAGCATCTGCTGCTCGCCGCCCGACATGTAGCCGGCAACCTGCTTGTGTCGTTCCTTCAACCGGGGGAACAACGTCATGACCCGGTCGTAGGACTCGCTGATGCCGGCCTTGTCCTTGCGGGTGTACGCACCGGTCTTCAAGTTGTCGTCCACCGATAGCTCGGCAAAGATCCGCCGACCCTCCATGACCTGCGCCATACCGCCGCGCACGAGCGCAGCGGTATCCACGGCCGTCGATTCCGTGCCGTCGAAGTGGATTGTGCCGCGGACGATCCGACCATTCTGGTAAAGGAGCAGCCCCGAAATGGCCCGTAGCGTCGTCGTCTTGCCTGCGCCATTCGCACCGAGAATGGCGACGATCTGACCGCGAGGAACCACGAGACTGACGCCACGCAACACGTTGATGACGCCGCCATAGACGACCTCGACGTTTTCGAGGGCCAGGATGTGCGGAGATGAGTTGGAAGTCTCGGTCATGGGCCCAGAAGTGTTGGTGACGGTGGTCACAGGGCGAGAAGTGTGACACAGCTTGCAGACCCGTGCAGAAATCCACTTCAGGTGTTCCGGGCCCATGCCCGATCTCGCGTCGGCCCACATGCGAGCATGATCGACGTGACGATTCGCGTATCCCTGGCCCCGGAAGTCGAGCGCTTCGTCGAACCCGTTGCCGCGACGCTTTCCGCGCTGGGGGCCCAAGCCCGGACCGGGCAGCCGCCTGGCCGCCGGGACTCCGGCCTCGAAGACGCCACCATCGAGGCCTTCAACCTGTCGTGCGCGGTCGCCGATGCCGACGGCCG
>JAYTFI010000309.1:0-7541 GCA_043734485.1 Acidimicrobiales bacterium
ACCGGCGTGTCCGTCCACGATGTCGAGATCTTCGAGTCGCGCTGCACGGACCTGCGCCTCACGGGCTCGACCTTCGTAGGTGTACAGATCACCGATACGTGTTTCGAGCGGTGCGAGCTCTCGGGGACGGTGCTGCGGGATGCCGTGCTGAAACGGGTCGAGTTCCGAGAGTGCCGCATGACGGGCGTCGGGTTCGCCGAAGCGTCGCTTCGCGATGTGCGCTTCGTCGGGTGCAAACTCGACGATGCCAACTTCCGCAGGGCCAAGGCCGACTGGATCCTGTTCGACGACTGCCTGCTGCGCGCCGCCGAGCTGACGAACGCGACCTTTGTCAACGCGTCGATTCTCGGCTGCGACCTCACCGGTGCTGACGTCTCGTCCTCCGACCTGCGGGGCGCCTCGCTGCTCGGCTCCACGCTCGATTCGCTCAAGGGGGCCGAGCACCTACGAGGCGTCACGATCGATCTGACCCAGGTCCTCGATCTCTCCGCAGGGCTGTTCCACGCACTGAACATCACCGTTGATGACGGCGGCGGCGTCTGACCGGCGTGATCGGTTCAGATCGCAGCCGACACCGCAGACGCGGCGGCCCGTACGGCAGTGATCGAGGCCACCAGCGCATCGGCGGCGAAGGCTGCGATCTCGATGTCGACCGCTTCGGGCAACCCGCTCACGGCTACCGCACCGATACAGGCGCCGTCGACCACGACGGGTACGCCCCCACCCCAGCCGACGAAGCGACCGTCGCCGAAGTAGGCGATGTCAAACCCCGCGGACGGGTCGCGTGCGAGCAGCCCGATCGTCTTGGACGGCACCTGCTCGCGTGCTGCGGTGTACGCCTTGTTGGCCGCGATCGTGGTCGATGCGAACTTGGCGCCGTCCATGCGCAGCAGCGCAATCAGCTCGCCGTGCGAATCGGCGACGGCGAGCACCGCGGCGCCGCCGCGGCGGACGACCTCGCGCTCCATCACCGTCAACGCGAGCTGCGCATCGCCGTGGCCGAGCGTCGTGACTGCGTACATGGCCGACCACCGTAGCTGGCGGACCAGCCAGGACCAGCCCGGACCAGCCCGGACCGGCTTGATCCGCGTGATTGCTGCCTGCACCACGTCAGCTCGTAGGGTTGAGGCAGTGACTGCGACGACAACCCACCCGGCGCGATCCCGGACCTGGACGTCGAACCACCGCAAGGCCGGCCTCATTGCCATCCTGTGCGCCATCGTCGGCCTCAGCATCGGCTCGACGATGGTGAAGAAGACCGGCTCGCCCGGGCCGGTGGTGGCACTGTGGCGCCTGGGCATCGGTGCCGTGCTGTGGCAGATCGTCCTCCTTGTGCGCAAGCAGCGCTTCACCGTGGAGCACGTGAAGCTCACCCTGCTCCCCGGCGTGCTGTTCGGGATCAACCTCATGTTCTTCTTCACCGGTGTCACGCGGACCCGGATCGCGAACGCCGAGTTCATCGGCACCCTCACCCCGCTCATCGTGCTGCCGTTCGCGGCGTACCGGCTGAAGGAACGGATCCGGCGGGAGATCCTGCTGTTCGGTGTGCTTGCACTGGGCGGCGTGTCGCTCATCGTCCTGCTCGGATCGAAGGGAGGGACCCGCAGCTGGTCGGGCGATCTCCTCTGCATCGGAGCGGTGACGACGTGGTCCTGCTATCTGCTGTTCACCAAGCGGATCCGCCCGCGCATCGATACGACGAGGTTCATGGCCGGAATGACGCTGTTCGCCGCGCTCACGGTTGCGCCGTTCGCCGTTGGCACGGGGCACCTCACGCAGGTGACGCACACCGGCTGGGTCCTGATCGCCGTGATGGCCGTGACAAGTGGGGTCGTGTCGCACGGCCTTCTCGCGTGGTCGCAGCAGTCCGTGCCTGTCAGCACGATGTCGCTGCTGCAGCTCGGTCAACCCGGCCTCAGCACGTTCTGGGCGTGGCTGATCCTCGACGAGGCCGTCAAACCCGCACAGATCATCGGCATGGCCGTGGTGCTGTTCGCGGTCGGCAACATCGCCCGGATCGCCACTCGACCGGCCGTGCGCGAGCCCAACTCGCCGACCGTTGCTCGATCTGCGCCCGATCTCGCTTGACCGAACAGGACCCACGACATGGACCTCCGCGCCACCCGCTACGACGTCGACGCCTACGGCATCGCCACCGTCACGCTCCATCGGCCGGACCGGCACAACGCGTGGACTGGTCGTATGCACACGGAGTACCGGTGGTGCATGGCGCAGGCCGATGCCGACCCGGTGGTGCGTGTCGTCGTCGTCACCGGTGCGGGCAGCACGTTCTGCGTCGGGGCCGACACGCAGGCACTCGCCGGTCACGCCGAGCGCGGCGCGTACGACTCGGGCGTGCCGGATGATGTCGTCAATCCGGGCTATGGACGCCACTCGGCGTTCGATGCCGACTTCGCCTGGCACTTCGCCCTGCGGGTGCCGGTGATCGCCGCAATCAACGGTGCGTGCGCGGGCGTCGGCCTTGTACTCGCCTGTTACTGCGACCTCCGCTTCGTCCGGTCCGATGCCAAGCTCACGACGGCCGCGCCGAAGCTCGGCCTACCGGCCGAATACGGACTGTCGTGGCTGCTGCCCCGCCTGATCGGCGCCACGCGTGCAGCCGACCTGCTGCTGTCGGGCCGTGTCGTGCTCGGCACCGAGGCCGCTGCGATGGGGCTGGCCAACGCCGCCTTGCCCGCCGACGAGCTCGTGGCGCATGTGCATTCGTATGCACACATGCTGGCGACGTCGGTGTCGCCCGCCTCGCTGGAGGCGACGAAGCGACAGATGTACGGCGACCTTGTCCGCCATGGCCTCGGTGATTCCGTGCGCGAGTCGGCGGCGCTGTTGAGCTCCATGATGGCCGGGGCCGACTATCGCGAGGGGGTCGCCGCCCTCCAGGAGCGACGCCCGCCGCGGTTCTGACACGGGTTCCGCGGCGTTCGGCGGGTGCGCGGCTTTGGACGTCAGGCGAAGGAAGAGGCGTGGTCCGCGGCCGACGGTGACCCGGCCGATATGGTCGCCGGCATGGGACGCGAGGAGCTGGTTCGGGCCGCCGGGGGCATAATCTGGAGATCGCAGGCGGGCGGAGCCGATGTGGTGGTCGAGGTGTTGATCGTCCACCGACCCCGCTACGACGACTGGTCGTTCCCGAAGGGCAAGAACGATCCCGGCGAACCCGATGAGGCGTGCGCTCTGCGCGAAGTCCTCGAAGAGACCGGTTTCGCTGTCGTGCTCGGACCGGAGCTGCCCACGGTCGAGTACATCGATCGCAGGGGATGGCCCAAGTCAGTTCGCTACTGGACGATGACCATCGCCCCTGACCCGGCCGCAGGCACGAACTCAGGCGCCGGCAACGATGACACTGCCAACTTCGTTGCCAACGACGAGGTCGACGAGCTCCGCTGGGTCCTGCAGGACCAGGCCGCACTCCTGCTCTCGTATCCGGCCGACCGACTCCTGCTCGAAGAGCTTGGACCGACCCTGACAGAAGCCGACACGGTCTCGTGATGTCTCGATGAGCGGACCGCTCGCCATCGAGCGAGGCCAGGTCGAGCTCTATCGGCTGTTCGACGTCGCCCACGAGGCCCACCTGACCGACGTGGAGCGCGCGCTGCGCACCCATCCCAACCGGACGATCGAAGGCGCTTCGGCCGTCCGACTTCGACTCGTCCGACAGCGCAACGCCGTCGCGTTCTCGGACCCGCCGGTTATCGCCCGCCTCGCCGACCGCACATTGGAACTCGAAGGTCACGAGCGTTCGGTACAGGTGTATGCGAAAGCGTACGACTTCGGCGTGATGACAATCCTGTGGATCGTGCCGATCGAGCCGGGCACGTCACTCGACTCGCTGCGGCTGCTCTCGGTCGCGCTCGAGGAGCCTGCATTGCAGGATCGCCTCGGTAGCTGGATGCGCGACGATGCCGACGTGGCCGTCGAAGCCATGCGGGCCGGGCTCGTGCGCCCGAGGATCGACGACGCGGTCGAGACGCTGACGATCTACACCGTGACCCGGTTCACCGATCCGGCGGTGAAAGCGCACGAGATTTCGAACGATCCGGCGCTCACCGGCCTACTCCTCGGCGAGGAAGTCGAGTTCTCCGCGCAGCTGCGGGCGGAGACGCAGAAGGCACTGTTCAGCTATAGCGAGCACGACCTTGCCGTCGTGGGCTTCGATCAGGCCTTCGTCTACGACCGTGACGGAACGACCGATGTTGCTGTTCTGTTGGAGTTCGCGCTTGCGCAGGTGCTCGAGCTCGCGTACTACGACCGCCTCCTCGACCGTCGCCTGAGTGAGATGCACGATCGCCTCGACGGTGGCCGGGGCAAGGTCGACTACGAGGAACTGCGGCGCAAGCTCCTCTCCGACCATCTCGAGATCACCGAGGTCCTCGAACAGGTCACGGCCGCCGTAAAGGTGACCGAGGACTTCTACTACGCGCAGATCTATCGCGCCGCGATGCGGGTCTTCCGGGTGGATGAGCTGGTGGAGGCGACGCATCGCAAGCTCGACCTGATCTACCGGACGTACTCGATGCTCAGCGACGAGGTCGAGACCCGGACCTCACGGCGGCTCGAATGGACGGTGATCGTGCTGATCCTCATCGAGGTCGTGCTCGGGATCGTGGATCGCATCATCCGATGAGGGACCGGACCGGGCCCGGGCGAACGCGGATGCACCGGACCGTTCTGGTGGTTGTCGTGGTATCGCTGTTCGGTGTCGTTGCGTGTTCGGGGGCGCCCGCCAAGACAGACGCCAAACCAGGGGCCAACACAGTCGCCAAGGCGGCCCGCCGGGTTACGACGAGGACTTCGATTCCGTCTGCACCGAGGGCGGGCACCGTCGTCGATGTGCCGTTCGACGTACCGGGGGCAGTACCCCGAGCGCTGCGGGAGACGACTGTACTGATCTACGAACCCGCGGAGACGCTGACGATGCACATCACCGGCATCAGCTATCGAGGGATCGTGTGCGGCTTCTCACTTCGCGGCACACGTCCAGCATCACCTGTCGCCATTCGGCTGTTCGGCTCCAAGCAGGGGGGAGCCGGATTCGATTCCGGAGCGGTGACGGTTTCGTGGACCGACGACGGGAAGGCCGAAGGTGGAGCGGCAGAGAGCAACGGCTGGAGCTTCAGTGCCGAGGCCCATCAGAATCGCAACGGCACCGGTTGGGTCGTCTCGATCGGTGGCGTGACTTCGGCCGCGAAGGATGCAGTTCCGAAATCGGCCGGATGCGAGCTCACCTCCCCGACGCACGCGTTCCTACCGGGTGCCGGTCCGATCGGCTACTGGGCGGGCTACGCCACGGTGTGATCGTGGTCGGTGTGATCGTGGTCGGTGTGATCGTGGTCGGTGTGATCGTGGTCGGTGTGATCGTGATCGTGGCCGGCAACGAGCGGATCATGCGGCTGACCGGCCGTCGCTGGCGAGGGCGTCGTCGTCCTGGCCCGGGCCGTCACGACGAAGAGGAGCGCAACCACGAACACGATCATCGCCGTCCACTCGTTGATGCGCAGCCCCAGCACTTTGGACGCGAAGTCGACCCGCACGCGTTCGATCCAGAACCGGCCGAACGTGTAAGTGGCCACGTACACCGCGAACAGCCGTCCCCTTTTGAGCTGCTTCCCATAGCGACGCTCGACCAGCAGCACAACGGCGACGACGAGCAGGTTCCAAAGCGATTCGTAGAGGAATGTGGGGTGGAATGTGGCCCGGTCGGCGAAGGCCGCAGGACGCTTGGCCTGGGGTACTTCGAGCGCCCACGGCAGCTTCGTCGGGCCGCCGAACAGCTCGATGTTGAACCAGTTCCCCCAGCGGCCGATGGCCTGCGCGAGCGGTATCGCCGGCGCGACCGTGTCGAGCAGCGAGCCGACGGGCATGTTCCGTCGGCGGGCCACGATCACACCGACGGTGACACCGAGGGCCACGCCGCCCCAGATGCCGAGACCGCCCTCCCAGATCTTCACGACGTCGAACCAGCGCCCACGGAACGACTTCCAATCGGTGGCCACGTGGTACAGGCGGGCCCCGATCACGCCGGCCGGCACACCCCAGGTGGCGATGGCGCCGATGTCGGTTGGGTCGCCGCCGCGGGCCAGCCATCGACGGTTGGACAGCCACACCGCAGCGACGACGCCGAGCGCGATGCAGAAGCCGTAGGCGCGCACCTTCAGCGGGCCGATCGAGAAGCCGCCTCCCGACGGACTCGGGATGAACGCCAGCACACCGCTTCCGACACGGGCCGCAGCTGCATACATCCCGGCGACCTTAGCGGTGCGTCGCCGCCCGGCAGGTCCTTCCCGTGACTGTCACACCGTCGCCGTAGCATTGCCGCTGTGGCGAACACCCCGAGAGGACCAACACAGCGCCCTGGTCCGGTCCGGCGCATCGTGCGCTGGCTCGCGCGGCTTGTCACGGTCGTGATCGGCGGCGCCGTTGCCGTCGTACCCGTCTCGGCCGCGATCTTCCTGATCGCGTCTCAAGTGCCCACGGCCAGCAAGGCGGCCTCGTTCGGGGTGCCAACTGTCGGTGCGCTCGTGCCGCTCGATGTGCGTTCGGTCGTGCTCGACCGCAACGGCAGCCGCATCGCCACGCTCCGCAGCGAACAGAACCGCAGCGCGGTCGCCATCGACAAGGTGCCGAAGACGCTCATCAACGCCGTGATCGATGTCGAAGATGCCGACTTCTACCGCCACAAGGGCTTCAACCTCCGCTCGACGATCCGCGCCCTGTTCGCCAACGTGGAAGCGGGCGGCGTCGCACAGGGCGGCTCAACGATCACGCAGCAGCTGGTCAAGATCTCGTTGCTCACGTCGGCCCAGAAGCTCGACCGCAAGGTCCGCGAGGCTCGCCTCTCGATCCAGATCGAGCGCCAGTACACGAAGGACCAGATCCTGGAGCGCTACCTCAACGCGGTCTACTTCGGCCAGGGCGCCTACGGCGTACAGGCCGCGTCCGAGCAGTACTTCGCCAAGCCCGTCGACCAGCTCGACGTGGCCGAGTCCGCCTTTCTTGCCGGCATGATCCGCAACCCGCTCGGCTACGACCCCACGCGCGACCTGCCGCGGTCGCGCGCCCGGCGGGCCACGGTGCTCTCCCGCATGGTCGTTGAAGGGCACCTCACGGCGGCGAAGGCGAAGGCGTTGTCCTCGGCCCCGATGCCCCGCCCGGCGGACCGTCTGAGCAAGCCCGAGACGTACTTCATCGAAGACGTGAAGCAGCGCCTTCTCGACGACACCCGCCTCGGCGACACCGCTCGTGACCGCTACAACGCAGTGTTCAACGGCGGACTCACAATCAAGACCACGTTCGACCCCACGGCGCAGGCATACGCCGAGGCGGCCGTGCGCGACACGATTCCCGCCGGCGTCACCGAGTTCACGGCCTCGCTGGTGTCGGTCGACGTCGGCACGGGTGCGGTACGAGCCATGGTCGGGGGCCGAGGGTTCGACACCGACAAGTTCAACCTGGCAACGCAGGGCAAGCGTCAGCCCGGCTCGTCGTGGAAGCCGTTCACGCTCATCGCGGCACTCGAGAAC
>JAYTFI010000310.1:0-1705 GCA_043734485.1 Acidimicrobiales bacterium
GTCCGTTGCGTAAGAGTTCTAGCTGAGTCCGCTATCAGGCTCACGCCGACCCTCGCCGCTCGGGCCGATCACGTTCGACGAGCGACAGATACTGTTCCAACGTGCCGCTCGCCAGCGGCTTGACCATGACGCGCAGCGTGTTCGTCAGCTTGCCAATTTCGACGCCGCTGCGGGTTCGGGTCTGAACGAAACCGAGTGCCTCCCAGAATCGCTCGGGACGCACATTGCCTTGCACCACGCCCAGGCGCAACCAGTTCGCGCCATGGACTGCGGCCCACGTTTCGAGGCCGTGGTAGAGCGCCTGCGCGTGACCTGTGCCGTGGCGCGCCGTGGCAACGATGAACAGGCCGATGTGCCAGACGCCCGGCGCCAGAAGATCGGAGACGACGTTGACCATGGCCTGCATCGAGCCTTCTGCGTCGGTGTAGCCCACCAGCCACTTCTTCGTGTAGCTCCAGCCGGGCGGCAACTCGCCGTGGACTTCTTCATGCGCCTCGTTCGCAGCGGCAGGCTCGCCCTGCACGGCGACGAAACAGTGCGGATTCGCGTCAAAGAAACGTTGCAAGGTCGGCTCGTCGCCAGACGTGAGTTCGATGGTCCGAAGGCCGGGGATCGGGGACGGCGGCAACGGTGGGGTCGGCATGGTTCGCGGTCTCGTCATTGCCGGGGAACGCCGGCGACGAAGTGGCACGAGCGGCACGCCGATCTCCACCCCGGGCGTCGATCCTGCCACGCTTCGGCCACGGCCCGCCGCGGCCCACCCCCCAATTCGCCGGATTCGGGCGGGGTTCGCCCGGGCGTCCAGGGCGCCGGGGCCGTGGTAATTTCGCCGCGCCGTGCCCCGGGTGGGGCGTGAGCTGCCGTGTTCGATCGTCCGCGCTCGCCGATTGGCGACACCTTTTGCCCGCCTTCCCGAGAGCCTTTTCATGCACCGCCGGTACCACGCCAGATCCGTTTCTGTGGCTCGAAAGCGCACACCTTGAACGCGGAACTCGACGACTTCCTCGGCCGGCTCGGGCTCGAGCAATACGCGGCGGCGTTCGCACAGAACGCGGTCGATCTCGACGCGCTGCGCATGCTCACCGAAAGCGATCTGCAGGGCCTGGGCGTGCTTCTCGGTCATCGCAAAAAGCTCCTGCGGGCAGTCGCCGCGGTGAACGCCTCGGACACCGTCGCGCCCGTCGTCGTCCCCGAATCGCTGCGCCCCGAACCCGCACGCGTGGATGGCGAGCGCCGCCAGCTGACGGTGCTGTTCTGCGACATGGTGGGCTACACCGAACTGGCCCATCGCGTCGACCCGGAAGTGCTGGAGCGGATCATCAGCCGCTACGAGGACACCTGCGCGGTGTGCATCGCGCGCTACGAAGGCTACCTCTTCCAGCGCCTGGGCGACGGCATCGTGGCCTTCTTCGGCTACCCGCTGGCGCACGAGGGCGAGGCCGAGCGCTCGATCCGCGCGGGCCTGGAAATGATCGAGGCGTTCGCCGCCCTCGAGTTGCCGGAGGTCGGCCGCCTCGCGGTGCGCATCGGCATCGCCACCGGTCTGGTCGTGGTGTCTTCGGCCGAGAAAGGCGCGGTCGGCGAGACGATGAACCTGGCCTCCCGGCTGCAAGGTGTCGCCGAGCCCGGCAGCATCGTCGTGAGCGAACGGGTGCATCGCCTGGCGGCCGGAAGTTTCGACTACCGTGACCTCGGCGAGCAGACC
>JAYTFI010000311.1:0-1600 GCA_043734485.1 Acidimicrobiales bacterium
GCCGCCACGGTCATGGTGGCCGCCACCTTCATTGTCAAGGGCGGCGACGCCCGTGGTCGCGTCGACGGTCACTTCAACGACACCGGTTGCGGTGGTGACTTCAACTCGGTAGCTGAGGCCTCCATCTCGGTCGTGGATGTCGGACGGTTGCATCGTTCGCGACCCGCGCCTCGCTGAGGAGCTACCTGATCGACCGGGTCGACAGAGGGCTCGTCTCGGCCACGGAATCGCTCGGACACGGTCTGGATGACCGTTCGCTTCTCGACGAGGGCGGCAATCCGTTCCGAGAGATCGTCGCGGAAGGGACGTTTGTGCAAATACGGTCCAAGTCCGGTGCGCTGGAGGCGTCGTCGATGGTCGGTCGAGCAGCCGACCCCGAGGACATCCCGGACGTACCCGCAACGAGCGGGAGTGGAGTGTTCCGGACGGTTGCGTCGGGCCGGGATGGTTCGGCTCCGTTTCGGATCCTGAGCAGCCGGCTACGCGACGGACGCTCGCTCGTCGTGGGCGTATCGCTCGCCGACGAGAACTCGACGCTCGATCGACTCAACGCGATCGAGATTGGCGTCGCGCTCACCGCACTGGCACTCGCCGCAGCGGCCGGTTTGGTCCTCGTGCAGATCGGTCTTCGCCCATTGCGCGATGTTGAACGCACCGCGACCGCGATCGCCAACGGGGAGCTCGAGAGACGTGTGCCCGGTGAAAGCGCGCAGACGGAATTTGGTCGTCTCGCCACCACGTTCAACACGATGTTGGATCGAATAGAAGGCGCATTCAGCGCACGAGATCTGAAAGAGGAAGAGCTTCGACGTTCCGAGGAAAGGATGCGACGATTCGTCGGCGATGCGTCCCACGAACTGCGGACACCACTCGCCGCAGTCTCCGCCTACACCGAACTGTTCACGCTCGACGCTGCGGAAGCGGTGAATGCCGCGAACCTCATCGACCCCTCCTTCACGGTTCGACTGACCGCGCCGAATCCGATCGACCTGCTCGCCGACAGCGGACGCCTGCGTCAGGTGCTCGACAACCTCCTTGCCAACGTTCGTGCCCACACCCCCTCGGGGACACGGACCGACGTCACGCTCACCCACACGGCGGAGTGCGCCACGATCGTCGTCGCCGACAACGGACCGGGCATGACCGAGGATCAGGCGTCGAGGATTTTCGAACGGTTCTACCGGGTCGACCCGTCACGCTCGCGTCGCAGCGGCGGAGCCGGGCTCGGTCTCAGCATCGTCGAAGCAATCGTCGGCGCGCATAGCGGCCACATCCGGGTGGATAGCCAGCCAGGACTCGGAACCTCGTTCGTCATCGAGTTGCCGCTTGCGGGTCATTGATCAGCCAGGCAATCGTGGCGCGACAGCGTTCGCAAGGTTGATTGCTTGTGTGATCGGGATGGGTCTGGCGTCGCTGAAGGTCAGCAGGATCGTCACCAACGTGTCACCTGCGTGGACGACGAGCGGTAGCAACTGCGTCTTCACAGTGCACTCCGAAAAATCCCGTGAGACGCAAGCTCGACTCATCTTGATCACAACCACGCTGAAGATCGCCTGAAGACGTGACACACAGGAACCAACGAGCCATCCCGACCGAACAG
>JAYTFI010000312.1:0-2221 GCA_043734485.1 Acidimicrobiales bacterium
CCGAACGCCCGGGCCAGCTTGGGCAGCGCGACCGCCACCATGGTCGAGTTCAGCGGGACCAACGCCGACGCCAGTGCGATCCCGATGATCGTGGACCGAGTGGCCGGTTGGGCCGCTTCGGTCATGCCAGCACGGTCACCTCTCCAGAGCCCCCATCGACGCGCACTCTCGCCCCGTGCGGAATGCGACGCGAGCCGTTGGTGGTGCCGACCACCGCGGGGAATCCGAGCTCTCGCGCCATGATGGCGGCGTGACAGGCAAAGCTGCCGTGGTCGGTCACGATGGCACCGACGAGATGGATCATCGAGTTGAACGCTTCGCCCGTGGATGGTGTGACGAGCACGTCGCCGGGTTCGATCGTGAACAGGTCCTCGAATCGGTGCACGACGTGGGCGCGACCCTCATAGGCGGTACTCCCGACGGCGACGCCCCGGATCACCGAGTTGTCGCCGGATGGTTCCGGCAGTTCACCGAGAATGCCATCGATCATGAAGCCGACGGCCGACATGAGGCGTTTCATCGGCGGTGGGAGTTGATCGACCGGGGGAGGCTCGGGCATAGGCGGCCCGAGGAAACGCGGTGCACCCGTCTTGGTCAACTCGTCACGCTGAGCGGCGCGTGCCGCCAACACCGACGACGTGGGTGTCGCACTTCCGTCGATCATGGCCAGCAACTCGTCGTAGCTTGCGTCGAGAACCTCGGTCGGATCGCTCACCCGACCCCGCTCGCGCAGCCGACGTCCCACCTCGAGCATGGCAAGGCGCATCAGCCCGAAGGCGGAAATTTCGCTGTAGATCCCACGCTCATCGCGGAGGCGATAGACCATGCGAGCCTCGTGCAGCAGAGCGTCGAACTCCCCCCGGTTCTCCTCCGGGACCAGGTTGCGGATCTCGGCTGCGAAGGCCACGGCACGTCGGGTGGCTTCCTCGGGATCGGCGTCGAGTGCGGCGCCAAGTTTCCCCATCACCAGCTCCGGACACTCGTCGGCCGTCGGCCTGGTGACGTCGAATCCGTCGACCAAGCGGTACCCGGTCGTGGCCACGTAGTCCGCCATCTCCGGCAAGCGGGCACAAAGGGCGGCGAGACGCTCGGCGGGGTCACCGTTGCTGCGCACGATCCGCTCGGCTTCGGGGTCCTGCTTCACTGCCGCCACCACTGCGGCCAACTCGGTCGGGAACAGGCTCGACACCGGCGATGCTCCACCGAGAGCGTCGAACAGGGCGGTGGGCGCCATAGCCGTCCAGCCGCTCGCCTGGAGCAGGAAGTCGCCGACGGGAATCAAGGCCGAGAGGTTGAACCGATGGTGTTGGTAGACCATCGCCTCGAGGTGCGCGGCGCACGTTTCGATGTGGACGCGCAGACCCGCGTCGCTGAGATCGCGGAGGCCGACGGCGTTGAGCGCCATGTGCTTGCGCACCGAAGCCGGCTTCAACTCGGTATCCCACAGGCGCAGGTCGTCGTTCCACATCCGGTCTGCGAAGACGCGGTCGGCGACGCCGACTCGCCGTCCGAACTCGGCTCCCAATTGCTCCGGCGAGAGCGGTCCGTCCGGCCCGGGCATGTCGAAGGGCTGCGGCTGGTGGTACGTGAATCCGTTCACCGTCGACATGGCCAAGCGGTCGATCAGCGTTCCGTACCGACTGCACGTCTCTTCAAAACCCCGATTGAACCCGGCCGGATAGATGTCCTGCGCCAGTTGCGTGTTCGGCGCGGGGTTGTGGGACCGGTCCTGCATCCACGGCCCCGGCACAGACGGGGTCCAGGTCGGGTCAAAGGTCATCGCAGCCTCCAGTAGATGGTCCGGGGCCGGATCATCGCATGAGCGTCACCTCCGCGTCACCTCTGCTTTACCTGCTGTTCACCTCCGGTCGACGCGAAACCTGCACCACAGCGACCGCCCGGGGAATGCCTACGCGAGCGCCCGTTGCAGCGCAGCGCGCTCTCTGATCACGCGACCGGTCAGGCTCCCGTCCGCATTGCGACCCACGACCCCGACGCTGAAGAGCGTGGCCGCGCTCCCCACTCGTTCGGGTGGAACGCCGAGCCCCCCGAGGTAGCGGCCGTTCTGGGTCACGTGGAACGCCACCCGGGCGCCGGCCGAGAAGATCTCGTCGATCACCGTCGACTCGACATCGACGAGGTGCGGCGCACGGCCCGGTGCGGAGTCGTCGAACACGATGTGTTCGCCACCCGTGGGGCCGCCCGCCTCGAGCCATGCCCG
>JAYTFI010000313.1:0-3257 GCA_043734485.1 Acidimicrobiales bacterium
CCTCACGGTGCTGTCGTTCAACTTCATCGGCGACAAGCTGCGGGAGCGGCTCGAGGTCAAGCAGGGCGGCATCTGATGTCGTGTGAAACGTGCGGCCGGTATTTGGCCACGATCAAGCTGGGCGGGATCTGATGGCCGATCTTCTGGTCGTCGACAACCTGAAGACGTATTTCCAGACCGAGCGTGGTCTGGTCCGAGCCGTCGACGGGGTCACGTTCACGCTCGCCGAAGGCCGCACCCTCGGTGTCGTGGGTGAGTCGGGCTCAGGCAAGTCGGTGCTTTCCCGGTCGATCATGAACCTGCTCCCGAAGCGCGGTGTCCTGCGTGAAGGCACGGTCACCTTCGACGGGCAGATCACCACATCACTGCGCCCGAAGGAGTCACGCAAGCTCTACGGCACCGGTATGGCGATGATCTTCCAGGATCCGATGACGTCACTGAACCCGGTCGTAAAGATCGGGCGCCAGATCACCGAATCGCTGCGCCTCCATTTCGACATGGACAAGAAGTTCGCCGACGAGACAGCGGAAGAGCTCTTGCGGTCGGTCGGCATTCCCGAGCCTCGGCGGCGGCTGTCGGAGTACCCGCATCAGCTGTCAGGCGGCATGCGCCAGCGCGTCGTGATCGCCATTGCACTGTCGTGCGGCCCCAAGCTGCTGTTCGCCGACGAGCCCACCACTGCCCTGGACGTCACCGTACAGAAGCAGATCCTCAACCTGTTGGCCCGCCAGCAGGCCGAGCGTCGAATGTCGATGATCCTCGTTACCCACGATCTCGGCGTGGTGGCCGGCCGTACCGACGAGATCATGGTGATGTACGCCGGCCTTGCCGTCGAGAAGGCTCCGACGACTTCACTGTTCGCCCACATGCGCCATCCGTACACCGAGGCGCTGCTGCGGTCGATCCCGAAGATCGGTGACCCCTCGCACACCCGCCTCACGGCCATCCCCGGTCGTCCGCCGAACATGATCACGCCGCCTCCGGGGTGCCGGTTCGCTCCGCGCTGTCCGTATGCGCAGCAGAAGTGCCATGAAGAGCTGCCGCCGCTCACTGCGGATGTGGGGAACCCCGAGCATCTCTACCGTTGCTGGTTCCCTGTCGGAGTCTCGGCCAAGCCGAGTGCCCTTGTGGGCAGCAGCACTTCAGGAGGGAACTGAGCATGGCCGGTACGGGCAAAGCCCATCTGCGTCCGGAGGGCACGGCGTTGCTGCGGATCGAGGATCTCGTTGTCGAGTTCCCCGTCGGTCGCAGCGGCCTGAAGGTGAATGCGGTGTCGGGCATCTCGCTCGACGTCATGGAGGGGGAGACGCTCGGCCTGGTCGGCGAGTCAGGGTGCGGGAAGTCGACGACCGGGCGGGCGATCATGCAGCTGCCGTCGCCGACGTCCGGTTCGGTCGTGTTGGAGGGGCAGGACCTCACGCAGCTGTCGGCGGCGAAGGTCCGTGAGCTTCGCCCGCGGATGCAGATGATCTTCCAGGATCCAATCTCCTCGCTGAACCCGCGCCGCAAGGTCATGGACATCGTGGCCGAGCCGTTGAACATCTGGAAGCGGGGCACGAAGGCCGAACAGGAGGCCAAGGTCCGAAAGGTCCTCGAGACGGTCGGCATCGATCCGGATCAGGCCGGTACGCGTAAGCCGCACGAGTTCTCGGGCGGGCAGTGTCAGCGCATCTGCATCGCCCGCTCCGTCGTGATGGACCCCAAGGTCATCATCTGCGACGAACCGGTGTCGGCGCTCGACGTATCGGTGCAGGCGCAGATCCTGAACCTGCTCGAGGACATGAAGAAGGCCTACGGGCTCACGCTGATCTTCATTGCCCACGACCTCGCCGTCGTGAAGAACGTGTCGGACCGCGTCGTGGTGATGTACCTCGGAAAGATCTGCGAGGTCGGCCCGCCCGACACGCTGTATGCCGCACCGGCGCACCACTACACGAAGGCGCTGATCGAGTCGATCCCGGAGCCCGATCCGATGATCCGTCCGGATCAGACCTCGGCGCTCGAAGGCGACCTGCCCTCCCCGATCGCTCCGCCGTCGGGATGTCGGTTCCGCACTCGCTGCCCAGCAGCCCAGGAGAAGTGCGCGGTCGACGAGCCGCAGCTCGTCGATGTGGGTGGCAACCACTTCGTCGCCTGCCACTTCCCGCTCCGCACTGCGTAGCCGCTCAGGGTTGCGTCGGCCGCCGCTGACCACTCGGTCGAACCTACGTCGGAATCGCGGCCCGGTAGGGTCGGCCCGTGCCTCTCGTCATTGGAATTGATTCCTCCACGCAGTCCACCAAGGTGGAGGTCCGTGACGTCGACACCGGCGAGGTGCGGGCCTCGGGCAGGCACGCCCACCCGGCCACGACGCCGCCCAGGAGCGAGCAGGACCCGCAGGCGTGGTGGGAGGCACTCGTCCACGCGGTGCGGGCGACCGGGGCGGATGGCGATGACGTGGTCGCAGTTTCGGTTGCCGGGCAGCAGCACGGGATGGTGGTGCTTGACGAGGCCGGCCACGTCATTCGTCCGGCGAAGCTGTGGAACGACACCGAGTCGGCCGCGGAGGCCGACGCGCTGGTCGCAGCCCTGGGCGCAGTCGCATGGGCCGAGGCCGTGGGCAGCGTGCCCCTCGCCGCGTTCACGGTGTCGAAGTTCGCGTGGCTGAAGTTGCATGAACCCGATAACTATGCGCGCGTATTATCTCTGCTGCTGCCTCACGACTGGCTCACGTTCACGCTGACCGGCCGCATGACCACCGATCGGGGTGACGCTTCCGGAACGGGCTACTGGTCGCCGGCGGAAGGCCGCTGGCGACCCGATCTGCTGCGTCAGATCGATGCCGAGCGGGACTGGTCAGCAGCCCTGCCGCTGGTGCTGGCGCCCTTCGAGACTGCCGGTGTGTTGCAGCCATCCGCCGCCGAAGCGCTCGGTCTGGGGGCGGGTGCGGTCCTCGTGGGTCCTGGAACGGGCGACAACATGGCCGCCGCGCTCGGCATGGGTCTCATTCCCGGTGACGTGGTCATCTCCCTCGGGACGTCCGGCACGGTGTACGCGGTGTCGGAAGCACCAACGGCCGATGCGACCGGCGCGGTCGCCGGGTTCGCGGACGCAACGGGCCGCTACCTGCCGCTGGTGTGCACGCTCAACGCCATGAAGGTGACCGATGCGGTGGCTCGACTGCTGGCCGTGGATCACGGGTCGTTCGAAGACCTCGTGCTGGCCACGCCGGCCGGGGCGGAAGGTCTCGTGCTCGTCCCGTACTTCGACGGGGAACG
>JAYTFI010000314.1:0-1732 GCA_043734485.1 Acidimicrobiales bacterium
TGATCGGCGCTCGGCTCGCGGGGCAGCCCGAGCACCTTCTCGCCGAGGATGTTCTTCTGGATCTCGTCGGTGCCGCCGGCGATCGACTGCCCCGGCACCGATACGAGGATCTCGGCGATGACCCCGTCGAGCAAGGATGCCGATCCGCTCAGCATCGCGTCGGCACCGGCGATCAGCGCGTGTGCTCGCGCCGACTCGCGGGCGATGTTGCTCGTGGCCAGCTTGCCGACCGAACCTTCGGCGCCGGGGTTGCGGCCGAGCACACGGGCCGCACGCGCCCGTTCGGCCGTCCAGCGGCTGGCCGACAGCATCGACAACACGCGGGCGATCGCCTGTCGTACGACCGGGTCGTGCGACACGCCTGCCGCCTTCGCCCGCTCCACGAGGAGATCAGGTCGGCCGGCACGCTGCGGATACCACTTGTACGTCTCGAAGTGGTCGTCGGCCTCCCGTCGTGCTTCGTCGATGACGCGACCGGGCCGGGCCTCGTACTTCGGACGGCTCATGGCCCCGAAGCGCCGCTCGTAGGCAAGCGTGGTGAGCGCGGCCGCCCAACCGTCGCCAACCCGCCCGACCACCCACTCCTTCGGGATGCGCGCGTCCGTGAAGAAGACCTCGTTGAACGACGCGTGGTTGTTCATCTGCCGCAACGGCCGCACCGTCACGCCCGGCTGCTTCATGGGGATCACGAAATAGGTGAGGCCGCGGTGCTTGGGCACGTCCCAATCGGTGCGCGCCACGAGCATCCCCAGGTCGGCGTGATGGGCACTCGTGTTCCAGACCTTCTGTCCGTTCACGATCCACTCGTCGCCGTCCAGCACCGCCGTTGTTGACAGCCCGGCGAGATCCGACCCGGCGCCGGGCTCGCTGAACAGCTGGCACCACGTCTCCTGGCCGGTCAGCGTCGAAAGGAGGAACCGCTCGCGGACCTCATCCGGCCCGTGGGTCAGGATCGTCGGTGCGGCGAGCGACATGCCGCCGCCAACCGGTGTCCCGACCGTACCGAGACGGACGAGCTCGGCGGCCACGACGTCGTCCGTCCACGCCGGCCACCCGCGCCCGTGCCAGCGTTGCGGCCACGACGGCACCGCCCATCCCGACGCCGCCAGCAGGGTGCGCCACTCAACGAGCGACCGGTCCGGATTCCAGTTCGCCGAAACCCACTCGGCCAGCTCCACGCACACGGACTCCCGGGTCGGTTCCTCCGTTGACGACGCGGCGTTGCTCACGCGGCCGACCTTAGCCACGCGGGCCGTCCGAAACCCTGGCCGCGAGTTGCGAGCAATCGCGCAGCTCGTCGAGCATGTTCGCCGTGCGCGACCGCCTCCACTACGACGTTCATGAAGGCTCCGGCGAACCGATGCTGCTCGTCCACGGGATCATGGGCGGTCGGGGGCTCTGGTCGGCAAACATCGAGGCACTGCGCAAGATGTGCTCGCCGATCGTCGTCGAGCTCTATGGCCACGGTCGTTCACCCTCACCCGGCGAAGTCGCTCGATACCAGCCGGAGGCCTACGTCGAGGAGTTCGAGCGCATCCGCACCGAGCTCGGCGTCGATCGCTGGTGGTTGACCGGCCAGTCGCTCGGCGCGGCGCTGACGCTGCGCTACTGCCTCGACCATCCGGCGCGCGCGCTCGGTCACGTGTTTACCAATTCGGCTTCTGGTCTTGGTGATGCGACGTGGGTCGCTGAGCTCACCGCTCGCGCCGAAGGCGACGCTCGTCGGATGGAG
>JAYTFI010000315.1:0-11878 GCA_043734485.1 Acidimicrobiales bacterium
GGTGGTCCGTTCGCTCAGCAACATCGGAGCCATACTGCTCGGCCGGGGCGAGCTGGATCATGCCATCGTCGCCTTGGATGAGAGCGTGGCGTTGTCCCGGGACATACCCGATCGCCGACTGCGTGCCATGGCGCTCAACAACCGTGGCGACGTGGCGCTCACGATGGGGCACTACGGCCTTGCGATTCCACTGTTCGAGGAGAGCCTCGGGCTGTTGCGAGCTGCCGGGGATCTCGCCAACGTGGCACGGTCGCTGTTCAACCTCGGTTCGGCGACGCTCGAATCCGGGAATGCTCCGGCCGGAGCTCTGCTCCTTCAGGAAAGCCTGACGCTGAGCATCGAGGTAGGCGACAAAGAAGATGTGATCTGGTGCCTGCTCGGGCTCGCAGCCGTGGCCGCCCGCGTGGGTCATGTCGAGCGGGCAACCCTCGTGCTGGCCGGTGCGGCGTCGTTGCTGGCGGAGATCGGCGCAACGATGAAGCCGTTCGAACGGGGCCTCCATGACCGGACGATGGCCGTCCTCCAGAAGTCATTGACTCACGACGAGTTCCACTCTGCATGGTCGACCGGAAGCCAGTTGCCCTTTCACGAGATCATCGGGGCGGCGCGGGAGCTCGGAAGCTCCCCGGGTTGAAGATGGCATGACGCACAGCCATCCCTTCGAACACCGGCGAGATGCTCGACTCGTCGCCGCCGATGGTGCTCATCGCGGGGCGCAGGCGCTCGTGGCGGAACGCCTCCCAGGCATCACGGGATTCCCACACCTCGATGATGCGGAACCCGGCAGTCGTCGTTCCCGCCACGCGGATCATCATCCCGTCAGGTGGCGAATCACCCGTAGCCTCGGCCACTCGCCGGTAGCTGTCCCATTCGCCTGCGACGTCCTGCACGTACGCGTACATCGAGGACACACGCAGCTCAGCGCTCACCGTGGAATGCCGGTGAAGTAGAGCGACACCGCAGTCTTCGCGTTCGGCCCGCCGGGTGCGTTGAACGCGTTGAGCTCGACGACCACGTTGGGCGACTGTTCGGTCGGAACCTCCTTGCAGAACCCGTTCCATCCCGTCTCGCCAGGCTGCAAGGTCTCGAGCCGGTCCTTCCCGACCGGATCCGCGAAGCCGTCCTGGATGCCGCCGTTGCGACACGCCGGAAGATCGGCCTGCGCGCTGTCCCTTGGCACCTGGGATAGCGACAGCGATGACCTCTCGCGCACGGTCGGGCCGATCACGTATGCGAACGGCGCAGTCGCCTCGCTTGCACGGTTTGCAGCCTTCGCTCCACCGCTCAGAAGCAGGGTCGAACTGACCCGGTAGGCCAGGAATGCGACCCCGGGGACTGCCAGATCCACTCCCTGAGCCCTGGACTCCTCGGTGATGTCGGAGTCCCAATCGGTGAGCGACACCCGATACCGGCTGCTCTCGATGGAGTAGACCTCCACCGCCTCTCCCGGACGGAACGGGTTGCGCACCGTTCCCCGAACCCGCCACTGCAGGCCCCGGGCCGGCACGTTCACGCAGTCGAGCGCCGTGCCCGGGAAGTTGACGCCACGTTCCACGCAGGGCGTGCCCGGCAACGGGATCTTCGGCTTCGCCGTCGTCTTCGTCGGCTTCTTTGCAGTGCGCGTCACCGCGTGTGCCGGGGTGACCCCCAGGGCCAGAGCTACCGCTGCGGCGAGAAAGGCCACGGCCACCGGTCGGGCGATCCTCGTTCGCGTTGCCGAACTACCGGACTGCGTGTGGTTCGTCTCAGTGCGCATCGGAATTCACATCCTTCTTCGTAGGGTGGGAACATCTGACGACACCTCGGTATAGGACCGGTAAACCGTCACGTCACCCAAGCCGTCAACGACGCCAACGACGCCAACGACGCCAACGACGCCGCTGAGTAAGCCGGGCTTTGCGTCGCACGGCAGTGGCATCGGACCCAACACCTGCCCCGAACGTGCCGGTTCAGGAATCGGAGCGAGTGTCCGGAAGCGGTTGCTCAAACCAGAGCGCAGATCGACCGAACTCGCGGTCCCGTTCCGTCAGGGAGAGGGCCAGGCAACGCGCGCGGGGTAGGCCCGAGCGTCGATGACCTTCTTGGACCAGCCGTCCAAGAGCGCGAAGAACCGCTCGTCGTCGTCGCCGAGCGCATCGATCACGCGACGCTGCATGGCATCGGTGCGCGATTCGATCGACTCCCGCAACGTGCGGCCGGCGTCGCTCAGCGCGTCGCCGTCGAGGAGATCGCGGCCGCGCAGGCGATCGCATGCGTCAGTGAGCTCGTCGTCGGTCCAGCCCCGGGACCTGACCCAGCTGCGCAACGGCTGCCCCCGCCAAGGGTCGGTGAGCAGACCGATCTCGGTCGCATCGAGATCGGCCCCGATCCATGCCGCGATGTGGCAGTCACCCCGCTGCTCCCGCACGATGTCCCCGGCACGCCAGAAGTCGCCCATCGGGCTTCCGGGGTACCCGAGCGAACGCAGGCCGGCCGAGAGCGCTCGACCTTCAGAGGGGGCGGCGTCGGCCATGCGCTTCAACACGTTGGTCGCCCAGCCCAGCCCGTCCGGCGCGCCGAGGATGCTGGTGAGCGACGCGACCATGCCGGTGTCACGGGCGGCCAGGATGGTCGGACCGTCGGCGATCCGCCACCCGGCGTCGACGGCGTCGATGACCATCGGCCGTTTGAACACGCCGAACGCCGAAGCGATGACGTGGCCACTGACGCCGTCGCCGAGACACGCGCCGCGGCTGGTGAAGTACGCGAGCCCGTTCGGATACTCGACCCCGTCCACCGTCCGGCTCGGTCCGCCGTGGCCGACGGCCTCGTAGGCCCTGTGCACCTCGGGGGCGAAGTAGACGCTCGCCGCGATCGGCTCGAGTACGTCCCAGAGCCGGCGGGCCGGCGGCAAGGCTGCGACGGTCATGCGCTCGCGCCGGCGACGGCGTTGGCCCGTACGGCAGGGTCGATCTTGAACAGGCGGCGGCAGTTGTCGCCGGCGAAGGCCCGCCGGCTCCCCTCGGGGAACATCCCGATCAGGCGATCGAGGTCAAGGATGTAGTCGGCGGTGTGATCGGCGTGCGGGAAGTCCGACGCCCACATGAAGCGCTCGACACCGAAGCGCTCAGCCAGCGACGGAATCGTGCGCTCGTCCGGATCGCAACTGATCCAGCACCGCTCCTGGAAGTACTGCGACGGCGGGTTCTTCAGCGGAACCCGTCCGCCGATCGCGGTGTGCCCGAAGACTGCGTCCATACGATCGAGCATGTAGCCGATCCATCCGCCGCCGGATTCGAGGACGAGGATCTTGAGCTTCGGGAAGCGGTCGAACACGCCGTAGTCGAACAGCGTCCCGAACTGGTGACGGACCCCGTCGGACGCCTGCACCGACGCCGTGAGGCGAAGCTCGCGCACGTTCTCCCATGCGCCCATGCGGGTGCCTTTCGTCCACTGCGGCTCGAACGTGGGGTGGATGGCGAGCGGCACGTCGAGGTCCTGCGCCGCCGCGAACACGGCATCGTGGTCGGGATGGCCGAGCGGCATCGAACGATGGTTGAACGGCGCCACGTAGCCGCCCTTCGCCCCCTGGCCGACCGCCCGCTCAAGCTCTTTCGCCGCTGCTGCCGGATCGCCGAGCGACAGGTGCGCGGCCGGGATGAGGCGGCCCTCGCCGTCGGCGCACCAGTCGCAGATCCACCGGTTGTAGGCGCGCGTATAGGCCTGCGAGAGCTCTGCGTCTTCGAGCTCGGCCTCCCACAGCAACCCGGTAGTCGTGTAGATCACCGCCGCGTCGATGCCTTCCGCGTCGAGGAGCTTGAGCCTCGCCTTCGCGTCCTGTGCGCCCTCGGCGGCGTGATTGTCGTAGGTGACGGCCGGGTCCTTCTGCATCTCGGCCAGGTCGGCCCGGCCCATGGCGGCCAGCGTCGATGGCATGCCGCGGCGTGCCATCTTCGAACGGAAGCCGTCGATCTGGAGCTCGTCGAGGCCGCGCTCGTCCTTCACGATGCGAAGGGCCCGGTCGCGGTACTGCGGCTCGAGGTACGTCGCCCAGAGGTCTGACGGCTCGAGGATGTGGCCATCGGCATCGATGGCCCCCTCATACGACAAGTGGTGGGTCTGATGCATGGCGGCGATCCTTGTGCTCGGTGTACTCGGTTGTGCTCGGTGTACTCGGTTGTGCTCGGTGTGATCGGTGCTCGGTGGCGAGATGCTGCTGCGCGGCTCAGATCGTGGCGCCGCCGTCGATCACGATGTTCTGCCCCGTGATGAACGCACCCGCTGCGGATGCCAGCATCACGGCCGCGCCGGCGATCTCGTCGGCTTCACCGATGCGCCGCAGCGGTGCACCGGAGGTCGCGCCCTTCAGGATCTCGGGGCTCTCCCACAGGTAGCGGGCGAAGTCGGTGCGGATGAGTCCCGGCGAGATCGTGTTGGCCCGGACGTTGTGCGGGCCGTACTCGACCGCGATGTTGCGGGCCATCTGCATGTCGGCCGCCTTCGAGATGGCGTAGGCGCCGATGATGGCGTTGCCGCGCAGGCCGCCGACCGAGGAGATGATCGTGATCGACCCCTCCTTGCGCTCCTTCATCTCCGGCAGGACCATGGTGGCCAGCCAGTGGTTCGAGCGGATGTTCGAGCCCATGATCTTGTCGAACGCGTCATCGGGGATGCCGGCCATGGGACCGGCATAGGGGTTGATGGCGGCATTGCAGACGAGCGCGTCGATCTGCCCGAGCGCGTCGTGGGTCTTGTCGACAAGAGCCTGCAGTTGTTCCTTGTAGCCGATGTTGCACGGGATGGCGATGGCCGATCCGGGGAACGCGGCGTTGATCTCGTCGGTGACGGCATCGCACGCATCGGGCTTGCGGCTCGACACCACGACCTTCGCTCCGTGCTGGGCCATGCGGTAGGCGATGGCCTTGCCGATCCCCTTGGTGGATCCGGTGATGACGGCGACCTTGCCGGTGAGGTCGAAGAGGTTGTCAGGCATGGAAGATCTCCAGGGGTCGTCGGGCGCGTAGCCCCAGGAACCTACGGTGTGTTGGCTGTGGCGCTCAACTCGTCCCGTTCTCTATGACCACGTATGGTCAGGCGGATGGCCGGTCCTCTCGATGGAATCCGCGTGCTCGACCTCACCTCGGTGATCATGGGGCCGTACGCGACCCAGATCCTGGGTGACCTCGGCGCCGACGTGATCTCGGTCGACGCCGATCGCGGTGACGTGAACCGGGTGATGGGTGCCGGCCCCCACCGGGAGCTGTCCGGTGTTGCGCTCAACCTCCTGCGGAACAAGCGCAACGTGCGCCTCGACCTTCGCAGCAATGACGATCGTGCGCTCTTCCTGCGGATCGCCGCGGAGTCGGACATGGTCGTGACGAACCTCCGGCCCGGACCGCTCAGGCGACTTCGGCTCGGCTACGAGGACGTGCGGGCGGTCAAACCGAACATCATCTTCTGCGAGGCGAAGGGCTTCAGGGAGGACTCGCCCCAAGCCGACGACCCGGCCTACGACGATGTGATCCAGGCCGGATCGGGCCTCGCCGACGCCATCGAACAGGTCACGGGCGAACCCCGCGTCGTCCCCTCCATCATTGCCGATAAGATATGTGGGCTTACAATTGTGTATTCGGTGCTCGCCGCGCTGGTGCATCGGGAGCGCACGGGGGAGGGGCAGCGCATCGAGGTGCCGATGCTCGACGTGATGCGCTCGTTCGTGCTCGTGGAGCATGCGGCCGGCGCGACGACGATCCCGCCGATGGCGAAGGCCGGCTACCCGCGCGTCCTCAGCGCGGCCCGCGGCCCGCAGCGTTCGGCCGACGGCTGGCTGAGCATGCTTCCGTACACGGACCGCCACTGGCAGATCGTATTCGGCGAGGTCGGTAGGGCGGCGCTGCTCGACGACCCCCGCATGGCGAGCGGCAAGGATCGCAGCAACAACCCCGACTTCGCATACGGCGCGCTCGCCCAGGTGATGCTCGAACGCACGACCGATCAGTGGCTGAAGCTGTGCCAGTCCAACGACGTCCCCGTCACCTTGATCGGGCGCCTCGACGAGATCGTCGCGGACCTACCGGCGGCCGAGCACCCCCTCGTAGGGCCGTATCGCGAGATCCCCCAGGCGGTGCTGTTCTCGCAGACCCCGACGAGCAACCGCCGGCCGGCACCGCTCGTCGGGCAGCACACCGACGAGGTGCGCGCCGAGTTCGGCAACTGAAGGTCGAGTCTCCCTTCCCCCGGGAATTCCGGGACTGTGAAGGGTTTCGGGTCATTGGGTGCTTCAAGGCGCACGCACAGCGTTCATGCTGGCCGTACGTATTTCCACGTAATCGCCACCGAGGCAGAACGTTTGGCCGTAAGGCTTGGTACAAGTCCCCATGGACACGAATCGGGGACCTCGTCCGATCACCAGCACGCTCGTGCGGATCATCGCCGGGCTCGCGCTCGCAGCCGGCCTCGTGTTGCTCGCCGGCTGCGGTGCGGAGAAGCCCGACAAGCCCGACCAGCCGACGCGTGTCGTGTTCGCCGGGGAGGTGGAGGACGGCGAGTCGTTCGTCGGGCTCGTCCGCGAAGGCGACGCTGTGCTGGCGTACGTGTGTGACAGCAACTCGGTGTCGAGATGGTTCCGTGGCAAAGTCGACGCCTCCGGCGCCTTCTCGCTGGTGCATGCCAGTGGCGACACACTCATGGGCAAGGTCGGCGAGGACGCCGTCACGGGCACGTTCACCGGGGCCGGCATTGCGCATCCGCTGACGGCCGCAACAGCCATAGGCAACACCGGCCTTTATCGCGCCGAGGACGACGTCGACGGAACGGCTCGCCTTGCCGGTTGGATCGTGCTCGCCGACGGGCGCCAGCGCGGCGCGGTCCAGGAGGGCGCCTCCGCCACGCCCGCTCCCGTGCTCGACCCTGCGACCGGGGCCGCCGGCAGCGGCGCCGAGGCGTTCCAAGCGACAGCCGCTGGCGCGACACCTCCGACGCCGTCCACAACGAGCACCGAGCCGGCCGCGTCGAGTGCAGTCCCCGAGACGGTAGCGACGACCTCCGCTACCCGCGCAACGAGCGTGGCGGCTGCCGCCCCGACGGGCGCCGCGGTGACGGCCGCTCCCATCACGAGCCCTGCGTCCGCGGGCCCTACTGGCACGACTCCAGCGGGTAGCAGTGCCGCGCCGCCGACGAGCATCGGGTCGACCACGACCCCACTCACGAGCACCGGCGTGACCTCGACGACGATCGCGGGCACCACCACGAGCGGCCCGACCTCCACGTCGCTCGCACAGCTCAGCTGCCGGGTCAATGCACTTCCGGGGCTCGTCCTCGACCTCCAGCTGCGCTCCCAACCGCTCGTGATCGGCTTCCCCAACCTCGGCCAGCTGACGCTCGGCGCCGTGACAGCGACCGGTCCGTGCAACGGGAACACCGTCGTCACGTTCACGAACGGGTCTGCGACCCTGTTACGCGGGTTCCTCACGGGCACGGCGCTCTCCGGCACGATCGACAAGCAGCGCACCTGCTTCACGGGCGGAACGTTCAGCGCGCGCAACGATCTCGGCCTGCCTGCGCTGCCCGTCGCCGGCGGGATGTGCGTCGGTTACGACTCCGCCTTCAACGCCGCGAACGCGCTCAACAACCTCTTTCCCGGGATCGGCGGAAGCGGGGGAGCGGGCGGCACGACGCCCACCACGGTGCCCTCTCCCGGCGCGATCGGTATCCCTCCCGAGCTCGGCCCCCTCTGCCCGGGCTCCGGCACGGGTGCACTGAAGGGATCGCTGCGATGGACCGACGTGTTCCCGGCCATGCAGCTCCCGACGGGGTTCGTCTTCCGTGACGGCCTCATCGACTTCGCCTGCGACCACGTCCGAGTTTCCGCCCAGATGGGCGTGCCCGGCGGTGGTGCGGGCGCCGTGAGCTTCGACGGCACCGGCCGCACCGACAACAGCTTCACGGCCACCGTTGCGTTCAGCGGTGTGCCCGTCCTCGGCAGCCCGCTCGACTTCACGGGTACCGTGACCGGCTCCGCGGCGGGCGGGCCGCTCACCTACGACATCGCGGCCCAGCTGCAGAACGCGACCTTCGGCATCCCCGGGTTCAACTTGCGGACCGGCGAGGTCCGCTTCACGAAGGACGCGGTGACCTTTTCCGGTAAGGCGACCGCGGCGGCGGGCGAGCTGGCGCTGAACCTCTCGGGCGCCTACCGCGCCGAGGACGACTTCTCGGTCGCGCTGACGGCGGATAGCGGCGACCCTAAGGGCACCGGCACCTGGAAGCCCGCACCGGTGTTGCTGCCGACCTTCGAGGTGTCAAGGGCGAACTTCGCGGGCACGCTCAGCCGGAACCACACTCCGGTCCGGTTCGACGTCCAGGCTTCGCTCGCCGCGCCGGTCACGCTCGTCGCGCAGACGGTCGTGGTGAACACCGCGTCGGTGCGGATCGCGAACGTGGCGCCGCCCGCGGGTTGCCCGATCCAAGCCGACGAGGCGTGGATCGACCTCAGCGGCTCGGGTCGCCTCACCATCCCCCAGGCACCGATCGTGGACCTGGCGGCCTCGTCCTGCCTCGGCCTCCAGAGCGGCCAGTTCCGCCTCGCCACCACGGCTGACCTCAACAGCTGGAAGCCTCGAGCCGACGTCGACCTGACGGTGGAGGGGTTCGGCTTCGAGCTGCGGAGCGTGGCCGGCCAGCTCCAGGTGTCGGGCGACGGGGAGCTGAAGTTCCAGAACGCCCACGGTCTCGCCCGCGTGGAGTATCGCCCGCCGAGCACCCTCATCGTCGATGGTGGCGTCAACCTCGCCGACCTCAACGCAGGTGGCGGCTCCGGCCATCTCATCCTCGCCACACAACCGGTCACGGGCTACGTCAACCCGAACGATCCCAACCTCGGGAACGTCGATCTCGTGGCCGGCCTCACCGCAGTGGCGTCGATCTCGATCGACGCGGGTACTCGCACGTTCCTCGTGCAGAAGCTCGGCGTGCCGGCCGGAAGCGTGCCCGACCGGCTACAGGCGAAGGCGCAGATCGGCGGTGCCTCCATCCGCCTCGAGGCCTCGCTGCAGTTCCCGGCGCCCGGTCTGCCATTCTTCGAGAGCTGTCCGCAGGGGCAGCTGTGCAACGCAGATACAAAGACGTCGATGCACCTCGCGTCGCTCTTCTTCCGCATCGACACCACCGGCAGCCTCGGCCTCGGTGCGGCCGTGAACCTCCATCTACCGAAGCCCAGCTCCGGCAAGGGGACCGCGAGCGACGTGCAGCTCGTAGGTGTGTTCACGGTGACTCCGCCAGCGACGCTCGGCATCCAGCTCTCGATGGTAGGCACGCTCAATAACGCGCTCGGCATCGACGGGTTCGCCCTGAAGGACGTCGCTGTGCAGGGCGCGCTCGACTTCTCGGCCAGCGGCGTACCCGTGCCCGTGCAGCTCGGGTTCACCGCGACCGTCGAGTCGCTGCCGACCTTTCTGCGGGATCCGCTCGGGGTGGTCGGCAACGAGCCCATGAAGTTCGCACTGAACATCGCCCCGACGGCACCGATCTTCCAGATCACACTGGGCCTCGACAACGACGTGACGTTCCTCAAGCCGCTGAAGATCATCAACAACGGGCAGTTCCAGGACCAGCTGACCGTCGACTTCGCCGAGGTGTACTTCGCCCCGCTGGGAGGCAATATCGGCGAGATCGCCTTCACGCCGGGCATCAACGTGCAGTTCGCCGGCACGATTGGCGGAACGCCCGTCGACGCGCAGCTCAAGCTCGATCCGGCCACGCTCACCATGACCGGCAAGCTGCTCGCCGGCAGCTTCACCGTCAGCGGCGCGACCATCCAGGACACGGACCTCTCCGTAGTGATGCAGCCGACGAAGTTCGACATGACCGTGAAGGGTGGGATCGTGCTGCCGAACGGCGGGCCGACAGCCCTCGTCGACGGCCACCTCCTCGTGCAGGCCGCGCCGACCGATCCGATCCGACTCGACCTCACCGCGAATGCGACAAACTGGACCGTGAGCCCGGGCACGGTGTTCAGCACCTTTCAGCTCGAGGCCCACGGCGGCCTGCCGTCGCTGGCGGCAACGCCGAATCTGTCACTCGGAGTGACAGCAAATGGCAGCGTCCTCGGTACAGCATTGAACTTCGGTGGTGGCCTCGTGTTCAACGCCGGTGAGCTCCGCTTCCTCGCACTCCAGGTCAACCCGGCCACGATGAACGTCGCCGGCACCATGGTCAGCGGGAGCGGCTGCCAGGAGCGGATCTCGGTGCCGGCCGGCATCACGCTCGCCACTCTGCCGCCCGTCACGTCGGCCGGCGTGTGCGTGCAGTTCAGCTACGCCAAGACCGGTGCGAACGCTGCCGTCGTCGCGATGAAGGTGAACGGCAAGCTCACCACTGCCGGCATCGAGGCGGCGGTCGCGGGCTCGGTCGACGCCACCGGGCTCGCCTTCAGCGGCACGCTCAAGATCCCGCAGTTCTCGACCTCGATCGACGGGCGGCTGTTCAGCGGCACCGCGGCCGACCTCGCCACGCTGCCCGCTGCGCAGCGGCCGCGCAACGCCTCCAACGTGGCGGTCGTACCGGTCACTGGCGACTGGCGGCTCGCCGGCACGTTCGCCCCGACCGGTGCGCTCAACGGCACCAGCCTCAACCTCATCGGCGGCCGTGTCGGCGGTGCCGAGTTCGTGAAGGGCAACGGTACCCTCGTCGTGGGCGGCCAGGCGCTGGCGAACGGCGCGATCAGCTTCACGACCACGCAGATGAGCCTGTCGGGTGGACTCGTGCTTCCGCTTCCGCCTAAGGACGGCCAAGCCGCCGGTACGAAGGTGACCGTCGACGTCGCCGGCACGACGACGTACCCGACGGCCACCTCCGGCATTGACGTCCGGTTCACGGGCAATGTGAACGTCGCGGGCGGCACCGTCGCGTCGACTGCGGCGGCCGACTTCCACTTCACGGAACGGCCGAAGGACAGCACGAACCGGTTGGACTTCGATGGCACCGCGACCAAGTGGCCGCTGAACCCGGCGACGATGCTGGACCGACTCGTCGTCGGATTCCATGCCGACATCCCGAAGACCGGCCTCGCGGCGAACGCGACGGCGAACGTCTCCGCCGACCTGACCGTGCTGGACACCCCGGTCAGCCTGTCGGGCCAGGGCACCATGACGCAGGGTGTCGTCACTGCCTTCGACCTGTCCGCCGGAACCGGTCAGATCACGGTGGGCGCGACCACGATCAGCGGCGCAGGCTGTCCGGGGAAACCGGCCACCACCGGGCCCTGCGTGCAGCTCATCTACGCCGCCGGGCCGCCGCTGGTTGCCCAGGCGAAGGTCAACGGGAAGCTCGTCACTCCGGGCCTCACCACGAGCTTCAGCGGCACCGTCGGCACGACCGGCGTCGCGTTCACCGGTAGCACCACGATGCCGAACGCCGACGTCGTCACCGTCAACGGCAGCATCGTCACCGCGGCGGGAAGCGGCATCACGGTCGTCAAGGCCAACGCCGGCGGCACCGAGTCGACCGTGATCGCCGTCAAGGGTGACGTGAGCTTCGCCGGCACGTGGTCGCCCAGCGGCCTCCTGACGAACAGCAGTCTCGCACTGCGATCGGGACGTGTCGCCGGTGTCGGCTTCGGCCATGCGAAGGGCAACCTCGTGCTCGTGGCGCTTTCGCTCGGCGCCGGCCGCGTGACGTTCACGGACACGGGCAGCACGGTGTTCGGCTCGGTCACGCTGCCGCTGCCGGCCCTTCCCGCATGCACGGCACTGGACGGAACCGCGCCGCTGAGCCTGACCGTGAACGGTGCGTTCAGCGCCAACGATGTGGTCCTCACCGGGTCGCAGAGCCAGACGGCGTGCACCGACTCGCCGTCGATCGAAGGCCGTGTCGAAGCGCACCGGACAGGAAGTGGCAGTAC
>JAYTFI010000316.1:0-3497 GCA_043734485.1 Acidimicrobiales bacterium
GATCCATCTGCCGTTCGCCTCACCTGCTCCCGGATTGCCGGTCCCGAAGCGGCGGTTGCCGCCGGTCTGGCCGCACTTCTCGACGGTGACCTCACGCTCGCGTCGCGACTGCTGGGTGGTTCGTGGGGCGAACCCGCAACCGGGCTCGTCGGCGACATCGCCACTGCGGCAAGGGCCGTGGCCGACTGGCTCGGACAGGGCATCGATCCCTGGCCGATCCTCAGCCGGATGCGTGACCAGGCGGACCGGCATCGCAACGAGTGGCTGGCGAGGATCCTGCGAGGAGTACTGCTCGCCGTTCCCCGGTTCGACGACGGCCCCTTCGAGCTGCTCACGGTAACGGTCGAGAAGTCCGCGACCGACAGCGGCGACCAGTGGTGCATGGCCGTGGCCGCGCTCTTCAGTGGGCTCGGTCGTGCGCTCGACGAGGCCCATCCACTCGGGCCGGCCGCGGCGATCGGCCGCCTCGACGAAGCCGCTGCCCGGTTCGCCTCGCTCGGCGCCGAGGTGCTGGCCGTGTGGGCCCAGGCCGCGGCAATGGCCCTACTCGTCGACAGCCAGGCGCCGCCCGACCGGATCCGAGACCGGAGCCTTCGCTCCTTGCTCGGGGCAACACGGCTCACGAACTCGTCGTTCGTCGCCACCCCGGTGGTGACCCCTGACCTCAATCCTCGTCTGCACCCCCGGGGGGCGCCGACCGGTACGACAGCGCTGCGGAGCTGGATCGCTCGGGCAGCACAGCCGGCGGCCGGAGCAACCGTCGAGCACAGCGTGCCGCCGGTTGTTCAGGTCCGCTGCTTCGGCACCCTCACGTTGCGCTTTGACGGCCTCGATCTCGACCTCGCCGCTCTGAAGCCACGCCCCCGTTCGCTACTGCGCTACCTCGCCGTCCGCGCCGGCCGGTGGGTTCACCGCGACGAACTGATCGAATCGCTCTGGCCACAGCTGAGCGCCGTGACGGCCACCAACAGCCTCCATGTCGCATTGACGGCGATCCGCAACACGCTTGGTGCCCACGCCGTACTGTTGCGCCGCGACGGGGAGACCTACTGCTTCGCGGCGTGCGACGACCACGATCTGCGGGCCTTCGAGAAGCTGCTCGATCAGGCCGGCGCAGCTCGACGGGCCGGCGACACCGCCTCGGCGCGGTCGATCGGCGAACAGGCGCTTGCGCTCTACCGCGACGATCTCCTGGCCGACGAAGGGGCTGGCGAGTGGGCCGTCGCCTTGCGGGAGCAGTACCGGCGCACGTTCGTACACGCCTGCGAAGCGCTGGCCGTCGGCCATGTGCGGGCCGGCGACGACCGGGCGGCCGCGATCGTCGCCCGTCGAGGTCTCGCCTGCGATCGCTACAGCGACGGTCTGTGGCGGACGCTGCAGGACGCGCTGACCCGTGCCGGACTGCAGGCCGAGAGCGCACGGGCCGAGGGCGAATACCGGGCCGTGCTGCTCGATCTCGGACTGCTCGATCTCGGACTGGCGAGCGCACCCGCAGCGACGCCCCGGTCTCGGACCTCGTCGGTGGCAGACGCCGAGATCGTGTCGGTGACCGGTGACGGTCTCGTTCTGGGCGTCAGGAGCCGCTGATGCCCAAAGGCCCCGCCGCCCGCCTCGGCGACCCGACCGCGCACGGGAGCCCGTTGGCCGGTGCCCCGGGCTGCCCGACTGTCCTCATCGGCGGGCAGCCGGCATGGCGGGGAACCTCGGCTGCGGCTGCGGCCAACCTGGCGGCACAGGCCGCGGCCGGCGCGCAGAAGATCGCCATCGCCGCGGCCGCGGCGACCGCCGGCGCGGCGACCCCGGCAGGACCTGCGCTGCAGGCAAAGCTGGTCGAGACCGCGATCAGCGTGGTCACTGAAATGGCCTCGACCATGGCCTCGATGCCCGGCGACCTCCACGCCTGCCCGATCGTCAAGGTGCTGATACCGGACGGCCCGGGCATGGTGATGAACCCCAGTCAGACCGTGCTCATCGGCGGCATGGGCGCAGCCCGGCTCGGCGACATGATCCAGGAAGCGACGGCCGTCAGCACTGTTGCCATGGGCTGCCCCACGGTCATCATCGGCGGCTGAGCGCCCAGAGAGGCGGCGCCAATCCGGTCAGGAAACCTTGGGCCGCTTGCGCTGGAATTGAAGCTCGGCAAAGGCGACGCCTCCGCCCGTGCCGTGGATGGACCGGACCTGCACCTGGATCCGGGTGACGCCACGGGCCGTGACCGAGATGTTCTTGAAGCCGGCCTTGTCACCGAAGGAAACCTGCTTCGTCGGCTCGCACCCGCGCGCACAGGTGATCACGAACTGCACCTCATCCGGTCGGGGCGTCACGGTGAAGTCCTTCTTCGCATGACCCGGCGCGATGCGGATGCGGTCGAGGTCGACGGGTTCGGCGAAGGTCACCGTGAACCCCTGCCCGACGCCGTCGGCGGCAGGGGCCGACGTCCAGGCCGTGTCGAGGTTGTCGTCGGTCAGGAGACTCGCGCCCTCAGGTGCCGACGTCACCTCGACCTTCGGCGCGGCCAGCGTCTCGTAGTCATCGCCGATCTTGCGCCGCTGGAAGAACTCCATCTCGGTGATGGCGACGCTGCGGCCTTTGCCGTCGACGGCCGGGTAGATGCCGGTGACTTCGATCGTGACCGTCTTGGTCTGCTTGCCCTTTACGGTCAGCGTCTGCGCGTCGGCGGTGTCCTTGACGGCGACGGTCTTCGTGTTCTGGGTGTCGCCGTTGAGCGTGAAGCGCAGCTCACTCGGGCGGGGCTGGTTCACGAAGCCGCTTCCGGGCGTCTCATCACCCTGGGCGCCGGAGTGCACGAGGATCCGTCCGAGATCGAACGGCTTGGCGAACGTCACCGTAAGCTTGCTCCCGACACCGCCGTTGGCGGCCGGGGCCGCGGCCCAGTACGTGTTCGCGCCGAGGTCGATGGCCAGCGACGCGTCGTGCTCGGGCGCCGATGGGCCGGCGCTCGCCGCCTCGGGACGGACCGAGTCGTAAACCGGCTTGCTGAACGTGCGGATCTTGTTGAGGATCGTCTGACGGAAGTTCGGCAATTGCAGCTTCTGGCGTATCGGCTCGACGCCAAAGCCGAGCACGGCGACCAGGCCGAGCAGCGCGCCGATCTTGAGGATGTGCCGGTTCAGTCGGAAGAACGCGACCCGTATCCTGGTCCGCAGTCCCCCACCGCCGGTGGACGGCTCCCCGGAGGCCTTTCGTCGCCGATGACCGGCCTCGAACGTCTTGGGCTTGCGAGCAAACCTGCGCCGGAGCCGGGCGAAGAACCCGAGCTTCACCGGCGCAGCTTCGGCGAGCGATGTGCCGCAACGCTTACAGAACTTGCGGGTCGGCGGATTGCCCATGCCGCACTGCCCGCAGACGAGATCGCCGGTATTGAGCTCGCGCGACATCGTGCGCTTCGGTGCCGGCCGGGCCTTCTCCGTCCCCGGCACCTTCACCCCTGGCTGCGTCGGCGCGGGGCTGTCGGCGGCCGGAGGCGTGAGCATGCC
>JAYTFI010000317.1:0-9472 GCA_043734485.1 Acidimicrobiales bacterium
GAGCGCCCCGCACACGCCCCTCGAGGAGACGCTCCGGATCGAGGGTGGACGCGTGCTCGCCACCCTCATCCGGCTCACCGGCGACATCGGCCTCGCCGAAGACGCCGTGCAGGACGCGGTCCTCGTCGCCCTTGAGCGCTGGCCTCGCGACGGCGCGCCCCGCAACCCGAGCGCATGGCTGACGACCGTCGCCAGGAACAAAGCGCTCGACCGCATCCGCCGTGAGTCGAGCCGCCACGATCGCGAACGCGTAGCCATGGACCTCGATGACGACGAGCAGGACTTCAGTGACTCGGCCATCCGCGACGACCAGCTGCGCCTGCTGTTCACGTGCTGCCACCCAGCGCTTTCGGCGGATGCGCGTGTGGCCCTCTCACTGCGCACCGTCGGCGGGCTCCGTACGTCGGAGATCGCGTCGGCGTTCCTCGTGCCGGAGGCGACCATCGGTCAGCGGATCAGCCGGGCGAAGCGCAAGATCGCCATCGCCGGCATTCCCTATCGCGTGCCGAGCGATGCCGAGATCCCCGACCGGCTCGGTGCCGTCCTGGCCGTCGTGTATGTGATCTTCACGGCCGGGCACCATGCAACCTCAGGCCGGGCCGATGCCCGCGTCGACCTCGAAGTCGAAGGTGTCCGTCTGGCCCGGCTGCTCACCGCACTGATGCCCGACGAGCCGGAGTGTGAAGGGCTGCTGGCGCTCATGCTGGCCACCCATGCCCGTCGCGCTGCTCGCCTCGAGGCCCACGGCGCGATGGTGCTGATGGCCGATCAGGACCGCTCGCGGTGGGATCACGCCGCCATCGATGAGGCCGGTGCTGCGGTCGAACGGGCGCTGCGGCGTCGTCGCCCCGGGCCGTTCCAGATCCAGGGTGCGATCGCCTGCCTGCACGGTCTGGCGCCGACGTACGCGGAGACCGACTGGCCGCAGATCGCTGAGCTGTACAGGTTGCTCGAGGGACAGCAGCCGACTGCCGTCGTACGGGTGAACCGGGCCGTGGCGGTGGGCGAAGCGCACGGCGCGTCCGAAGGTCTGGCCGTGCTCGATTCGCTCAGCCCCGCGGATGGCGAACAGGTTCGTCAGTGGCACCTCTACTGGTCGGTGCGCAGCGAACTGCTCCGGCGTTGCGGTCGGCAGGCGGCAGCGGTGGATGCGCTCGATACGGCCCTTGCCTGCGAGATGAACGACTCCGACCGCGCTCTGCTGATCGGCCGTCGGCGGGATCTGCTCATGGCGGAGTAGAAAGCGTCGGCCTTCAGCGCGTCGACCCGCGGCGGATGTGACCGTGTCGGTGGCGGGTCGTGCTGACGGCCTGCTCCCGCAGCCAGCGTGGGACCTCGATTTGCGCGATGGCCACTATCGGCTGTTCGTCGACGGGGATGGCGGCCGTATGGGCGGCGCGGAGGACGTCGCCAGACACCGTGCCGAGGACGCGCATACGGTCAACGCCGAGCGTGCCGAGACGGGCGGCAAAGGCGGCGTCGGACTCGTCGGCTGCGCTCGACACGACGATGTCCGTCCCTGCAGCGCGGGCCGCAGCCCGGGCGAGGGCCAGGGTCTCCCGGGATGCATCGGTGGCGACCCGTACGGCGACGCCGCCCGGCAGCGATCGGTAGCGCAGCACGTTCGCCTCGCTGCGCAACCCGCTCGGATCGTGTTCGGCCCGCAGTTCACGCGCCGCCCACGCCTCGAACGAACGGGCCACCGCCGCCACTTCACCGGGTGTCGCCTCGGCCCGCCAGCGCCGCAGCGAACGCACGTACTGCGGCCCGCCCGCCTTCACCGTCGGCCCGACCACCGACTGCTTCCAACCCCCGAAAGGCTGCCGCCGCACGATGGCGCCGGTGGTCCCACGGTTCACATATAGGTTCCCGGCCTCGGCCCGCTCGGTCCATGTCGCGACCTCGTCGCCGGCGAGCGAGTGCAGGCCGGCGGTGAGACCGTAGCGACTGGCGTTCTGGATCGTGATGGCATGGCCGAGGTCGCGGGCCCGAACGACACCGAGCACAGGTCCGAAGCACTCGTTCTGCTGGAACCACGAACCCTGCCGCACCCCAAGGCGCACGCCGGGCGACCAGAGCCGGGGGTCGTCGCCGACCTGCTGCGGCTCGACGAGCCACGACTCGCCGTCGTCCAGCGTCATAAGTGCGCGTAGCAGATTGCCGTCGGGTGGATCGATGAGCGGGCCCACGTCGGTGCGCAGATCGTGACCGGGGCCGACCCGCAGGCTGCGGGTCGCGTCGGCGAGGCGGGCCCTGAACGCCGGGCTGTCGTAGAGCGAGGATTCGATGATGGCCAGGCTGGCGGCCGAGCACTTCTGGCCGGCATGGCCGAACGCCGACTTCACGAGGTCCTTGATGGCCAGGTCGACGTCGGCAACAGCGGTGATGATCGTCGAGTTCTTGCCGCTCGTCTCCGCATGCAGACGCAGCGTCGGCTTCCAGTCGAGGAACAGCTCGGCGGTGGCGTGGGCGCCGGTGAGGATCACGCCGTCGACGTCGGGATGGGTGATCAGGCGGCGGCCGGCCCCGTCGTCGGGGCAGGGGAGGAACTGCAGCACGTCGGTGGGTATTCCGGCCTCCCAGCAGTGCGAGGCGACCAGCCAGCCGGTGAGGATCGCCTGCGGAGCCGGCTTGAGGATGACCGTGTTGCCGGCCGCAAGCGCGGCCAGTACGCCACCCATCGCGATGGCGTACGGGAAGTTCCAGGGCGGGGCGACTACGACGGTGCCGAGCGCGGTGCTCGTGCCATCGCCGAACACGCCGAGCTCGACCGCACCTGCTGCGTAGTAGCGGGCGAAGTCGACCGCCTCCGAGATCTCCGGGTCACCCTCGGGAACGGTCTTCCCGGCGTCGTGGGCCATCGTCGCAAGCGTGGCACCGCGGTTCCGGGCGATGACGTCGGCCACGCCATGCACGAGTGCCGCACGTTCCGCGTGCGGTCGTACCGACCATGGGTGCTGCGCCCGTACGGCGACCCCGACGGCTCGATCGACCATGGCCACGTCGGCCGACGCGACGGGATAGCTGACCCACGGCGACGACGTGAAGGCCACCTCACTCGCCACCGGACCGTCGACCAGTTCGCCGTCGATCCGGGCTCCGATCGGTCGCGTCGGCGGACGCCATTCATCCAGGCAGCGCCCGATCCAGGCGCGATTCGCGGCGAGCGCGAAGTCCGTATCGGGCTCGTTGGCGAACGGCATGGCGAACGGCACCGGCCCCTCTGGAGCGGAGCGGTCCTGGGTACGCCGAGGCGAAGTCGAGACCGTATGGCGTCCGGCCACCGCGGCGCGAAATCGGTCGGCCTCGTGCTCGAACACCGCGTTTCCCGGGGCCAGGTCGAACAGGTTGCGGAGGAAGTTCTCGGGCGCGGTGTTCTCGTCGAGGCGGCGCACCAGGTAGGCAATGGCGGCGGCGAAGTCGTCATGGGCCACAACCGGCGCATAGAGGAGCAGCCCGCCGGCTGCGTCGCGGACCGCTTCGGCCTGCGCCTCCGCCATGCCTTCCAGCATCTCGATCTCGAGCCTTTCGTACGCGCCGCGACTGGCCAGTTCGGTCCGCAGCCCGAGTCCCCACGCCACGTCGAACAGGTTGTGGCTCGCCAGCCCCACGCGCACCGCATCGTCGTACCGCGGCGCCAGCACGACGTCGAGCAACGCCTTGTAGCTGGCGTCGACCTCGGCCTTCGATGTGTAGGGCGCCTGCTCCCAACCGTGCAGTTCGGCTTCCACCTCCTCCATGGCCAGGTTCGCACCCTTGACGATGCGGATCTTGATCCGGCCACCCCCGTTGCGCCGTCGTCGGAGGGCCCACTCGCACAGAGCCCGGGCGGCGTCGTGCGAATCCGGAAGGTAGGCCTGCAGCACGACTCCCGCTTCAAGGCCGCGGAACTCGTCCTCGTCGAGCACCCGACGGAAGATGGCGAGCGTCAGCGCGAGGTCGCGGTACTCCTCCATGTCGAGGTTCACGAACTTCGCCGGGTTCCGGGCCGACGCCGCCCGATACAGGATGCGGAGCCGCTCAGACACCGCGTCGACGGTCGTGTCGAAGCTGAGTGCGCGGACCTCGCTCGAGATGGCGCTGATCTTCACCGACACGTAGTCCACGTCCGGCCTCGCCAGGCGGGCGGCAATCGTGTCCAGGCGTGTGCGGGCCTCGTCCTCGCCGAGGATCGCCTCGCCCAACACGTTCACATTGCAGCGGATGTGCGCGGCTCGGCGCATCTCGATGTGACGGGCGAACGCCGGGTCCTCCGCGGCCAAGATGATGCCCTGAGTCTCACGCCTCAGACGTTGCATCACCAGTGGCATCACCAGGCGGGGGAGCCGGGGGGCGAACATCCCTCCGGCGCGCAGCAACAGGCGGTCGGCAAGGGGCAGCCCTTCCGTGCCCCCACCGGCCGCGAGTTTGGCGAAAAGTTCCGCAGCGCGTCGAGGGTCCGAGACGCGGGTCACCTCGTCGGTGAGGGTCATCGTGAACTCTTTGGCGCGGGAGTCGCGCACGAGCATGGCCATCCGGTCGCGGCGCTTCTTGGCCTTGCGCCCGCTGCGGCGCTCGCGGGCAGCGGCCTCGGTCACCAGGGCGTGGGCGACGGCGACGGCGGCTTCGACCCGGTCGCCGTCGGCCACCGACGGGTCTGCGGCGTGGTCCATGGCTCCGAGGGTGACGGACGGGGAAGGCTACGTCCAGTGACCAGCGCCAGATCACCCGCCAGTTCCGCGCCCCCACGTCGGCATCACCCCTGGCGCGTACCGCTCGAGTGCAAACCCTGCAAGTCTTCAGCAGTGAGACGCGCCCCGACGTTGGAGGAGGTCGCCGCGCTCGCAGGCGTTTCACGGTCCACCGTGTCGCGAGTGATCAACGACAGCCCGTTGGTGGCGCCCGCAGCGCGAGCGGCCGTCCTCGTCGCCGTCGAGCGGATTGGGTACGTGCCGAACCGTGCCGCCCGATCGCTCGTCACCCGACGTACAGACTCCTTCGCCGTCGTGGTCGACGAATCGGACGAGACCCTCTTCGAGAACCCCTTCTTCGCGCTGTTGGTTGCCGGTGCCGGCGATGCGCTGGCAGGTCGCAGCCAGTCGCTTGTGCTGATCATCGGACGCACGGCCGCGGACCAGCAGCGGACGGAGGCGTACCTGCGGGCCGGGCATGTCGACGGCGTGATCTTCGCCTCGCTGCACCACGGTGAAGCGCTACCGGCACGACTTCACCGCTCCGGGATGCCCGTCGTCCTGGCCGGCCGCCCGCTCGAGGCCGACGACCTTCCGTACGCCGACTCGGACAACAGCAACGGCGCACAGCGGGCCGTGGCGCACCTCGTCGAGAGGGGCCGGCGCCGCATCGCGACCGTCTCCGGCCCACCGGGGATGGTCGCGGCAGACGATCGCATACGGGGCTACTCGCTCGCGCTCGACCAGGCGGCGCTGCCCTTCGACCTTCGTCTCGTCGAGAGCGGCGAGTTCTCGCGAGCGGGCGGTGAAGCCGCGATGCACCGGCTGCTCGACCGCGAGCCGACCCTTGATGCCGTGTTCGTGGCCAGCGATCCCATGGCGCTCGGCGCGCTCAGCGCGCTTCGATCCAGGGGGCGGCGTGTGCCCGAGGACGTGGCCGTCGTCAGCTTCGATGGCACGATCCTGGCGACCGGTGCGCAAACGCCGATCACGACCATCGTCCAGCCGGCCCGTGCGCTGGGCGCGGCGCTCGCGGTGATGGTAATGGCCCGACGCGACGGCGAGGACCCGCCACCGGTGATCCTCCCGACGACGCTGCTGCTCGGCCGCACCACCTGACCTTCTGCCGGCCGTCACTTCTCGCCGTTTGTCGTTTGCCGTTTGTCGTTTCGTTTCGCGCCGCCCAGAGTGATTGCGTCTTCAGCGCTCGGTTTCGCGCCGCTCCGCGCGAAAACGACCGGAAGCAACAGGTTCACCCGCCCACTCCGGCCGCTGCGTGAGGGAGAGCATGTAGACGAGCGCGGGAACGACCGTCACGGCGGCGATGGCGAACACGACGACAAGCGACCAGAGCGTGGCCGGATTGCCGGCCGTGTCGGCGATCGTCGCCGTATCGACAAGCATCCACGGGTACTGCGCCGTGCCCCAGCCGGCAACGACCGACGCCACCGCGATCACTGCACCGACACGGGCCCGAGTCGGCCGGTCCTTCATCAGTTCGTGCATCGCGTACAACCCGCCGATCGCGGAGAGGGCGATCACGGGGAGAGCTTTTCCCGTGAGCCGGTCGAACAGGTGGGGTGCTCCGTCACGCAGCGGGACGATCCCGATCAGCGCGGCGATACCGGTGATACCCCCCGACCAAAGTGCTCGCGCCCGACAGGCCCGCTGCAACTGGCTGTCGTGCTGGCGCTCGGCCTCGGCCGTCAGAAACACCGCAGCGAGGAAGGAGGCCGTCAGTACAGCCAGGACGCCGCCGACGAGCGATGCCGGGCCGGTCCACGATGTCCACCGATCACCGTTCCCATCAAGTGGCACGCGGCCTGACACAACTGCTCCGGCGATGGTTCCGAGGACGAAGGGCGTGACGATGGACGAAGATGCGAACAATGCGCCGAAGAATCGAGCCTGCGCCATCGAGGGCGCGAACTTCCGGAACGCGAACGCCGAACCGCGTAGGACGATGCCGAGGCCGGCCAGCATGAACGGGACGAACAGCGTCTCGCAGATCGCCGCAAACGCTGAGGGGAACCCGGTCCAGAGATACACGAGCACGAAGATCAGCCAGACGTGGTTGGCCTCCCACACCGGCCCGATGCTGTGGTCGATCAGTGTGCGCATCGGTGCCCCCCGCCGGGCATCGCCGGCGGTCAGGTCCCAGACGCCGGATCCGAAGTCGGCCCCGGCGAAGACGGCATAGGCGAGGACGCCGACGAACATGATGGCGGCGACGACACCGGCGAGGGTCATGGCCGCTCGATCCGCGAGGGTGAATAGGGCGTCGGCAGGTCGAGCGGCGCTCCATGCCGCCACCGCCGCGCCATCGACCGCAGCACGACGATCGAGCCGACCGCCATTGCCGAGTAGACGACGAGCAGCACCGCGAAGCTGACCCATATGCCGTTGTTGTCTGCCACCGCGTCGGCCACCCGCATCACGCGGTAGGCGATCCACGGCTGGCGGCCGACCTCAGTCGTGATCCAGCCGAGCTCGAGCGCGGCAACGGCAGCCGGCCCGGCCAGCACGCACAGCCAGAGGAAGCGCCGCGACGTGAGCAGGTCGCGGCCCCGCCGACGGGCAAGCCAGAACGCCGCGCCGAAGAGCATCAGGCTCGTGCCGATGGCCACCATGCTCTGGAACGACCAGTGCACCAGCGTGGCCAGCTGGTCGTTGGGTCGGTCATCCGGCTTGATCGCGTCAAAGCCCGGTACGGTGCCGTTCGGATTGCTGCGGGCGATGAGCGAGCCGAGGACCGGGATACGGATGGCATAGCGGACCTGGCCGTCGATGAGCACGCCGCCGATCGTGAGCGGGGCCCGCTTCTCGGTGGTGGTGGCCAGTTCGATGGCGGCCAGCTTGGACGGCTGTGCGCTCGCCAATCGGACACCGGCAAGGTGGCCGACGAACGGCTGGACGAGCGCTCCCGCCGCTGCGAATGCAAAGGCCACCGTGAAGCCCAGCCGGTGGTGGCTGTCGATGCGGCCCTTGAGCATCCCGTAGGCATAGACCGCGGCAACCAGGAAGCCGACGACCATGAAGGTGCCGATCCACATGTGCAGGAACTGCAGCCATACCGCTGAATTGAACATCGCGGCCAGCGGCTGCACGTTCGTGACCGTGCCGTTCGAGATCGTGAAACCGCTCGGATGGTTCATCCATGCGTTCACGGCCAGGATGCAGAACGTCCCGACGACACCGGCGGCGTTGATGGGCACGAGCATGGCGCGGTGCAACTTCGGCGGCATCCGACCCCAGCCGTACAGGTAGATCCCGAGGAAGATCGCCTCTAGGAAGAACGCGATGCCTTCGAGCGCGAACGGCAGCCCGATCACGTCGCCGAAGCGGCGCATGAACTCCGGCCACAGCAGACCCATCTCGAAGCTGAGAATGGTCCCCGACACGGCACCGACGGCGAACAGCACAGCGGCCACCTTCGACCAGCGCTGGGCCAGTCCCAGCGCAACCTCGTCGGTGTCACGGATGCCGCGGCCGTGAACGACCCAGATGAGGGCGGGGAAGGCGACGCCGAAGCAGGACAGGATGATGTGCGAGCCGAGCGAGACGGTCATCTGCCAGCGGGCCGCGAGCAGCGGACCGACGCCGGCCTCGGGCATGGCGTGCACCGCCGTCACGGTCGACACCATCCGAGCGAAGCTCACGTCCCGATGATCGCGCGTGCCCGGCCGTACCCGCTGCTCAGCTCGTGACCGTGCCCAACGCGATAGCCCGCAGCTCTTCGTAGCGGGGCATGGCCGCGGCAAATGTCTCCGGGTGGGTCACGATCCAGAACTCGTCGGCTCTGACCGCCCGCAGCACCTCGGTGGCAAGATCAGCCGGGTCGGTGGCCAGGGTGGCGAGGCGGTCGAGGGCCTCGCGGTTCTCGGACCGTGCCGCGACCTTCTTGGTTTCGTTGCGCAGCGCCTCAGGGCGGTTGCGCTGCGACTTGTAGATGTTCGTCCGGACGAAGCCGGGGCAAAGCACGCTCACCCCGACGTTGGAGCCGGCGAGCTCGGTGCGCAGCGTCTCGGAGATGCCGACGACTGCGTACTTGGCCGCGGTGTAGGGCGCGTTGACGAACGGTCCGAGGCCGGCGATCGAGGCGGTGTTCACGACATGCCCTCCGTCCGCGTTCGCCCGGATCACCGGCAGGAACGAGTGGAGCACGTAGATGACCCCCCAGAGGTCGACATCGATCACCCACTTCCAATCCTTCAGCGTCAGTTCAGCGAAGGAGCCGCCGCCACCGACGCCGGCGTTGTTGAACAGGACGTGGCATGTGCCGTGGTCGGCGACAACCTGGTCGGCGAGCGCCTGGACGGAAGCGGGGTCGGTGACGTCGGTCTGGATCCCGCTGACACCGAGCTTGGCCGCAGTCGTCTCGAGCGGACCCTGTTCGATGTCCGCGATGACGACCGTCATGCCGGCGTCGCGGCATGCGACGGCGATGGCTTTGCCGATGCCGCTGGCCCCGCCTGTGATGACGGCGACCTTGCCTTGCAGATCCTTCACGTGCGGTCCCCGATTTCGTGTGTGTACGGAATGTCTGTGCGCTGACGATTTTGCGCAGGTGCATTCGACCCTATTCGAACAGCCCAGCCGCTCTGGCGGGCCGAGGGCTAGGCGATGGGCTACGCGGGGACGGGTCGATTCACCGAAGCCGAGGTTGCCAACACCGGTGCGGGCCGCGCATGCCAGGCCGGTCCCGCGAGCCACGATCCGAGACCGACGAGACCGACCATCAGAACCCCGCAGCCGACGAACGTGGTCCCCCTGCCCAGGTGCTCGTAGGACCACCCGGCCGA
>JAYTFI010000318.1:0-14557 GCA_043734485.1 Acidimicrobiales bacterium
GGTCTCGCCCGCATGATGTATCAGGGCTGCGACGTCTGGCTCAATAATCCGCGCCGGCCCATGGAGGCGTGCGGCACCAGTGGCGAGAAGGCGACACTCAACGGGGCGCTGAACCTTTCGGTGCTCGACGGCTGGTGGGATGAGATGTACCAGCCGCCGACCGGGAGCTCACCGGGAAACGGTTGGTCCATCCCCTCTGCCGAGGCTGAGACTGACCTTCACCGGCGCGACCTGGCCGAGGCCAACGCACTGTTCGAACTGCTCGAGCGCGAGGTCGTCCCGCTCTACTACGACCGTCCTGACGGGCCCCTGCCCCGGCGCTGGGTGTTCAAGGTCAAGACGTCACTGGCCACGCTCGGCCACAACGTGATGGCTTCGCGCATGGTGAAGGACTACACGACCGGGCTGTACGAGCCCGCCGCGGTGCGGGCCGATGCGCTTGTGGCCGACGCGTCAGCAGCCGCATTGGTGCCGGCCAAGGCGCTCGCGGCCTGGAAGTCGAGGGTTCGCAGTGCCTGGCCGGAAGTGCGCGTGGAGTCCGTGTCGGCCGAGGGGCCCGAGGTTGCCGACGTGGGCAGCACCCGCTCGGTGACTGCGCAGGTGGTGCTCGGCCAGCTCACCGGCATCGACGTCCGGGTCGAGCTGATCCACGGCACCGTCGGTCTGAACGACGAGCTCGAGATGCCGCAGACCGAGGTTATGCATGCGGTCGGCACCGGTCAGTACGCGGCATCGTGGACGTGCCAGCGGGCCGGCCGCTACGGCTTCACCGTCCGGGTGGTGCCGTCGCACCCGCACCTCGCAGCGTGGCCCGAGGTCGGCACCATCACCTGGGCCTGAGCTGCCAACCGGCCGCCCTTCAACGACCGGTGAACGCGGCCTTGCCCGGGCCCTGCTCCAGGAAGCTCTTGATGCCGATGGTGGCGTCAGCGGTGCGGAACGCGTCGACGAACAGGTCCTGCTCGAGCTGGAGGCCGGCGGCCAGGGACCCGTCCAGGCCTCCGTCGATGGCGCGCTTGCAGTAGCCCTGCACTGCGAGGGGGCCTCGGGCGAACTCGGTCGCCCAGGCCAGCGCGTCGTCGAAGACCTGCGCTGCGGGGACGACGCGGTCGGCGAGCCCGATGCGCAGTGCCTCATCGGCCTTCACCTGACGGCCGGTCATGGCGATGTCCTTCGCCCGTGACACACCGACAAGACGGGCGAGGCGCTGCGTACCGCCGCCACCGGGGATGATGCCGAGAAGGATCTCGGGTTGCCCGAACGTCGCGTTGTCGGCAACGACCCGGAGGTCGCAGGCCAGGGCCAGTTCGCAACCGCCGCCGAGGGCGAACCCATTCACGGCAGCGATGACGATGCGGGGAAGCGCAGCGAGTGCGTCGTAGGCACGGCGCAGGCTGGCGCCGATCACGCGAGCCTCGTCAGGCCCGCCGAAGCGGGCGATGTCGGCACCGGCTGCGAAGATGCGCTCGCCGCCGTAGACGACGACAGCGCCCGGAAGGTCGGCGGCGAGTACATCCACGGCGGCCAGAAGGTCGGCCGTCAGCTCGGGCGAGATCGCGTTCACCTTGGGCCGATCGAGTCGCAGCACCGCGACCCGGGTGGGGCCCTCGCCGTGGTTCTCGATCCGGACGAAAGGCTGGTCGCTCGACATGCGCCGGACGTTACCCCGTCGGCGCCTCGCCAAGCCCGTCGCCATGCTCCACCCCGTTCGCCTCGGCCACTGCAACCTCGACGACGGCATGTGCAGCCGAATAGGGGTCGATCCGGCGGGCGATCACATCGTCCTCGATCGACGCAAAACGACCGCCTCCGGTCAGGTCGGCGACGCGCCGCTCGACCTGCCGCCGCACGATCCGATGAAGTTCTGCGCGCATACGTTCCTCTCGCCGACGTGTCAGCTCTCCGGACCGGGCCAGCGCGGTGTGGTGGGCGGCGATCGCCTCCCACACTGCGTCGACGCCGACTCTCTCGGCCGCGGTCGTCCGCAGCACCCGCGGCCGCCAACCGCGGTCGGACCCGCCGGACAGCTCGATGATGCACTCGAGATCGCGCTCGGTCTCGGCCACTCCGGCACGGTCCGCCTTGTTGATGACGAAGATGTCGGCGATCTCCATCAGCCCGGCTTTGCTGGCCTGTACCGAATCGCCCCAACCCGGATTCACGACGACGACGGTCGTGTCGGCCTCCGCCGCGATCTCGATCTCGACCTGACCGACACCGACCGTTTCGACAAGGATCCACGGGAAGCCGACCGCGTCGAGCGTGCGGATTGCTTCGGGGGCGGCCGCCGACAGCCCACCCAAGTGGCCACGCGTCGCCATCGACCGGATGTAGACTCCGTGGTCGAGGAAGTGGCGGCTCATCCGGACCCGGTCGCCGAGCACGGCACCGCCGGTGAAGGGTGACGAAGGGTCGATGGCCAGGACGGCCACATGCTCACCGGTTGCTCGCACGACGGCGATGAGCGCATCGGTGAGTGTGCTCTTGCCGGCGCCGGGGGCACCCGTGATCCCGACCGTGCTGGCCCGCCCACCGAGGGGCCAGGTGAGCCGGCCGGCGGCCCGGGCCGGCTCGCCTCCCTGCTCGACGATCGAAAGCAACCGGGCCAGAGCCGTGCGGTCACCCGACGCGGCCTTCGCCATCAGCTCGTTCGGATCACCACTACGCACGGATGCGGGACACTACCGCCGTGCGCTTCCCCACTTCCGTCACCCGGTGGCTCGCGCCCCCGGTGCCGTTGGCGCAATCGCAGCGGACGCTGCTGAAGGGGTTGGCGGTGGTGGCGCTGGTGGCGGGCTATCAAGGGTCGATCACGTCGGCTTCCCTCACGTTCGCGGCCGAGCAATGGGGGGCGACGGCGGCCGAGCAGAGCCGTTCACTCGCCGTCATCCGCGCCGACATCCTCCTCGCGCTGATCATCGTGCGTTCCGCGGATCGGGTCGGGCGACGGCACCTGCTCCTCATCTGCGCGACGTTCGGACCCGTCTTCACCGCACTATGCGCGCTTACCACTGGGATCGTGCAGTTCACCGCGCTCCAAGTAGTCGCCCGGGCGTTCGTGACTGCTGCCGCGATCCTGATCGCCGTGCTCGGCGTCGAATCACTGCCAGCTGTGGCGCGGGCCTGGGCCAGTGGTTCGCTGGCTATCGCCGCCGCAGTCGGGTCGGGGCTCACCCTCGTCGCCCTTCCTCTGGCCGACACCGGTCGTTCATCCTGGCGACTGCTCTATCTCGTTCCGCTCCTCGCCCTCCCCACCGTTCCCGGTGTCGCCCGCAGAGTGGTCGAGAGCGAGCGGTTCGAACGCAACGTCGGTCAGAGGCGGGCGGAGCTCGACTCGACACTTCTCGCTCTGGCGAGGCATTGGCGTCGATTCGCGGCCATGGGACTGTTCCTCTTCCTCGTCGCGTTCGAGGGTTCGCCGAGCCGCCAGCTGCAGAACGACTTCCTGCGCAGGGAGCGCGGCTTCAGTGCGGTCGCCATCGCCGTGTTCGGGATCGCCACGAACGCTCCCGGGCTGATCGGGCTGATCGTGGGCGGCCGCATGGCCGACAGGGTCGGCCGTAAACGGGTCCTGACCGTGGCCATGATCGGCTTCGCGATCGGCGACGCCGGCCTGTACCTCACCCACGGGCCGGTCCAATGGGGCTTCTCCGTCTTTGGAGCGCTGATCGGCGGCGCCTCGCTGCCGGCGCTCGGGATCTACACGGCCGAACTGTTCCCGACGGCGATGCGCTCGACGGCGAACGGCGTCACGGCCGGGATCAGCCGGCTCGGCGGGGTGCTCGGACTGCTCTTCGTCGCGGCCGTCTCCCGACCCGATCACATCGGAGGGGCGGTCGCGCTCACGACAGCGGCGCTGTGGACCAGTGTTGTCGTGCTGCACCTGCTCGTGCCGGAAACGGCACACCGCGAGCTCGAGGAGATCAATCCGGAGGACCTGCCCTTTGCCGCTTCGCCGGGATGACCGTGTTCTGCGAGCCGACCTCGCGGAGCCGGCTGATCCAGTCGGCCACGATCTCGGCGATCGCCTTGTCGTGGCCCTTCAGGTCGTGACCGGCCTTGTCCATCCAGTGATGCTCGACCGGGCCCGGTATCGCGGCCGTATGCGCGCGTAGTTCGTCGGGTGTGCCGAACGCATCGCGCGTACCGGAGATGAACAGGCAGGGCACGGTGATGTCCGGCAGGTGGGCGATGCGCAGATTCTCCGGCTTCCCTGGCGGATGGAGCGGATAGCAGATGCACACGAGCGCCCGGGCGGGCATGCCCTCGGCGATGGCCATGGAACACATGCGCCCGCCCATCGAGCGGCCCCCGACAACGATCTCTTCAGGCGTGCACGGCGTGTCGGCAGCCAGCACCACAGCTGAGGCCCTGACTGCGGCAAGCAGCACCGGCGCACGGTCGGGCGCGCGCCGTCCGGCCAGTCGGTAGGGGAAGTCCATCCGCAGCACCGCGAGGCCCGGCAAACCCTGCTCGATGGCCATCAGCGACGGATGGCTGGCGCTGCTGCCTGCCCCTGGGGTGAGCAGCATGGCGCGCGGTCGGGGAATGGGTCGCGGCGTCATGCCGGGCCGAGCGTAGGTGCCGCAAGGAATCGGGATCAGATGCCGAGCAGGACGCGTCGGGCCTGAGTGAGCTCGACCATCCGCTGGCCGGCGGCCTCGGCCGACCCACCGCGGTCCGGATGCGCCATCCACACCGCATCGCGGAACGCGGATTGGATGCCCGCACGCGCCGGCGTGTCGTTCGGCCCGAAGCCGAGCAGCCGCAGGGCCCAGCGGTGATCGGTCGGCAGGGCCCGCCAGCGGGAGAAGGCGGCGTCGTCGCCGAGGAGGTGGACGACGAAGCTGGCGTCGAGCGGCCGCTCCCACTGCACCGCCTTGCGCACCACGCGGAACACGACCGGTCGGATCGCGCGTTCGAACGCCGCGGCGGCATACAACGCGCCGAGGATGTTGACCTCGGGCAGCGCATGGTCGTCGAGATCGAACCACACATGCTCGCCCTCGCCGATCAGGCTGTGGCGGCTGCGGTCGAGCCCGACAGTGTCCTTCTGGAACCGATGCCGGAGCTTGGGCTGGGAAATGCGGTTGCCGGCCTCGAGGTCGTCGATCAGGTCGTAGAGGTCGGTCAGTTCGTCGGCATCAAGGGCGCCGACGTTGGCCGCGAGAAGGCCACCGAGGAGCACCGGCCCCCAGCCGGGGAGCGGGTCAGTGGGCAGGAGTGTGAGGCCGAGTGCCACCCGACGGGTCGGGGCCACCGGCCGAGAATGCCGGATCTCGACCTCGGCCAGCAGCATCCGACCACGCTACCGGCCTGCCGCTGGTACTCGGTCGGCCGGTTTTGCGCGGTCGGATCCAGATCCGTTACGTGTGCGCGGGGACGTGACGGGCGAGGAAGTCGTCGATCCGCTCGAGCTCGTCGATGACGGTCTCGGGGCGTCGCCATCCATGGCCCTCACCGTCGTAGACGTGCAGCTCGACCGTCCGTCCTGCGGCCCGCAGCCGGTCGACGAGCGTCAAGGACTGGCCGATCACCACGTTCGTGTCGGCGTCGCCGTGGAGGACCAGCAGGGGCGCGTGGATCTGTTCGGCGAAGTTGATCGGCGAGCGGTCGCGGTAACGCCCGTCGCGGGCCGGGCGCGGGCCGATGAGGGTGCGGTTGTAATGCCCTTCGTAGCGGTCGGTTGACAAGTCGAGGTCGATGAGGTCGGTCACGCCATAGAGGTCGATGCCGGCCGCGAAAAGTTCGGGATAGGCGGCCAGCAACCCGAGGACCGTGAACCCGCCGGCCGAGCCGCCGATCGCGACCACCCGCCGCGGGTCGCACCATCCCGCGCCGATCGCATGACGTACGGCGGATGCACAGTCGATCACGTCGAGGTCGCCCCAACGCTCCCGCATCGCCTGCTGGTACGCACGACCCCACCCCGTCGAGCCACGGTGGTCGGGCACGAGCACGGCCCAGCCCTGCTCCAGCCAGTACGCGAAGCGCGGATTGAACGTCACCGTGGTCTGCGAGGTGGGGCCACCGTGGATGTGAACGAACATCGGCGGGCGCTCGACGCCGCGGGGCCGGTAGACACGCCCGTGCAACAACGTGGTGTCGTCCGCGGGCCAGCTGATCACCTCGGGCTCGGGCAGATCGAGCGCCTCCCAGCCGCCGACCGGGCCGCGGGCAACGGTGATCCGGTCTCCTGAAGCCACGTCGTAGACCACGATCTGGCCAGGCGTGCGCCCCCCTGTGCGAATCGCCGCGATCCGCTCGTGGCCGGCCGGCGTGCGGGCCCAGCTCGGCGCCAGATGCACCGCCCGACCGAGCTCCCGCACCGGAGCCGACCCGTCGACCGGTGTGACGCACAGCTGCCCGAAGCCGCCCTCGTTGCGGCAGAACCCGATCCGCTCACCGCCCGACGACCAGCAGAACGAACGCTGCCCGCTGCCCCACGTCGGATCGGCGTGCTCGAACTCCTCGTCCACGACCGCAGCCGCGCCCGACTCGATCGTCGACTGGATTCGTACGACCTTCCAACCCGACTCGTCGCCCACGTAGGCGAGCGATGCACCGAGCGGCGAGAACCGAGGCTGCGCAACGCTGACACCTGGGCCGCCGGCCAACACGGTGCGCGGACCGACGACGACCGAGGGGTCCAGACCCGCGATCTCGACGCTCGCGATCCGGCCACCGTCCCAGGGCATGTCGGGTACCGACCATTCATGCCACGCCAGCCGGCCGTCGACGCTCCACGTCGGGTCGATGCGGAAGTCCGCGTCGGGTCCGGCCGCAACAATGACCGGCTCGCTCGAACCATCGGTGTTCACCCCGGCGACCGCGACCTGCTGGGCCTCGCCCGTGTCGATCACGAAGGCGACCAGCGACCCTTCGGGAGTGATGGCCGGCGAGACGCACTGGCCCGCCGACGACGGTCGGGTCACGAGCCGGCCCGGGCCTCCACCGACAGGCACCGAGTAGAGGCCGCCGTCCCGACCCGCGTAGACAAGCGAGCGGCCGGACGGATGCCAGCAGTACGTCCCGCCGCCCGACGGATGCGAACCGATCGGACGCGGATCCACCGTGATCACCACCTCCGGCCCGCAGCTCGGCGTCGGATGGTCGGTAAGCGCGACGACGATGAGCTGTGCGACACCTCCGATTGTCGACGCGAAGGCGAGGTGCAGCCCATCGGGTGAGAGCTGAGGATCGGCCAGGGACCGTCCGGCCGCGGCCATGGCCGGGGTGATGCGGGGCGTCATGGCGCGGACACTACCGACCGGCTCGGGACCCGTTCACCGCACGCGCCGACGACTCACCGAAGTAGCGCCGAGATGATGGCCACGGCCGCGCTGGCCAGCAGCAGGATGATCACCAGACGTTCGTAGCGATGCTGATCCAGGCGGGCGAAGAGCCGGTCGCCGAGCCCCCACGCGAGCATCATCCCGGGCAGCGCGACGGCGGCACCCTCCAGCACGAGATGCGTGACCCTGCCGCTCGAGAGCAGCAGACCCAACACGAAGACATTGCCGACGGTGAACACCGTCGACAGCGTCGCTCTCTGCTGCGCCGCGGGCAGTCGGCGTCCAGACAGCCCGATGACCAGAGGCGGGCCGTTCGTGCCGGTGCTCGTGGCCAGCACCCCCGAGAAGAAACCGCTCACGAGATCAACGCCGAGGCCGGTCGCCGTTATGCGCACGTGGAAGGCCAGAAGTACGGCCAGGACGCCGACGACGACACCGACCATGAGCTTCAGCGGTTTGGCAGCAACGTGCTCGAGGATGAACCACCCGATCGGCATACCCACGACCGTTGCGGCCAACAGCCGCGCAGCCGTCGGGCGAAGGATGTCGGTTCGGGCGGTCCACGCCGTCGTCGCGTTGGACACGATCCCGAGGATCGTCTCGATGGCGAGTGCCCGCTCGACGCCGAGGAGAGCCGAGAGCAGCGGCATGGTGACGAGCGCGAAGCCGAACCCCGAAATGCCCTGCACGACAGACCCGAGCGCGATGATGACGGCCACCAGGGCCAGATCACGGGTGCCCACCGGCGCAGTCTCGCAGGGCGCATGCGGCGTCGACTCGGATTCGGTGAACGAGCTCTATGCCGTGAAGTGATGCCGAGGCGATCACCGACTTCTTCGGTGGTGCAGCCGATGGCCACGAGCCGCAGGATGTCGCGATGGCGGGCAGTGAGGTCGCTACCGAGACGATTCGCGCCGGAAGGCTCTCCGAGCGCTTTCAGGAGTGCCTGAGGCGCTCGAACACGATCACGACCATGCGACCCTCCCACCAGTGGCCGCCATCGGGCGACGCCGCGAACTTCGTGATGCCGTCCGCTATCCGACGAATGGAGGCACGGACCGATCAGGCGGGTGGCGTCCCGAGGCGCGCAGCGAGCGCGCCGAGCTCGAGCTCGCCGTCGACCGTCTGGCCGCCCAGGTGCAAGAAGCGCTGCATGGCCGACCGGGCCACAGGATCCGCGAGGGTCCGATTGAAACGGGCGCCTTCCTGGCGCAACGATTCCTGGAGGTCGCCGTCGTGTTCGAGCACGCTGGCCTTGGCCGCGGCGACGGCCATCGGCGGAAAGCTGGCGATGCGGCGGGCCAGGCGTTCGACGAATTGGGCGATCTCGTCCGCAGGTACGGCGCGGTTCACCCAGCCGTACCGTTCGGCGGCAAGGGCATCGAAGTCCTCGCAGCCGAGCACGACCTCAAGGGCGCGGCTGCGCCCGATCAGGCGAGGCAGGCGCTGGGTGCCGCTTCCGCCCGGAATGATGCCGAGCGCGACCTCTGGCTGATTGAGCACGGCCCGGCCGATCGCCGCGAAGCGCATGTCGCAGCTGGCCGCGAGCTCGGCTCCGCCTCCACCGGCGCGCCCTTCGAGCTTGACGATCGTGGCCTTCGGCATCGTGCGGAACGTCTCGCACATCGCGTGGAAGGCGGTGGGAGCGATGGGCTCGGGCAGCTCCGTCGGAATCGTGAGGATGAGTCCGACATCGAAGTGGGCGATGAAGAACTCGGGGTTTGCACTCTGCAGGACCACGACCCGGACGCGATCGTCTCCTGCCAATTGCGGTCCAAGCCGGCTGATGGAAGCGTAGAGGAGGGCGTCGAACAGGTTCACCGGTCCGTTGTCGATCGTCACCCAGGCGATACCTGCGTCGAGTTCGACGCTGAGCCCCTGGTAGTCCTCGTATCCGTCATTCGCATCGGTCGTCATAGGCCGAACATAGGCCCGGCCGCGACCACAGCCCTCATTCCCGGATGGGTCGCTACGGCACCCCGGCGACTCCCCCCATTCTTACCGGTCTTGTGTTGGTTTCGTGGGTGTGGGTGGGCGCACTATTGCACGCCGGTGCCTCGCACCATTCTTTCGAACTTGACACCGCGTCGCCAGGACGGCAGAGTCAGCTCAACCTCAAACCCTCTGCGCGCATACCACCTGTGCAGCCATCCATCCGTGCCGACGCAGACGCGAACGCCACTCACGCCGACCTGCCCGGCGAACAGCACAGCCTCTTCCAGCAATCGGTCACCGATGCCCTGCCTGCGCTCCGCCGCGTCAACCGCGAGTGCCTCGATGTCGGCGAAACGGCCTCCGACGCCATTCGTGTCGAACACGCCGCGCACGGCTCCGAGCAGCACTCCCGCCGGGTTGCGTGCATCGACCGACCAACCCTCCGGCACTGGCTCGACACCGATCGCGTCGACCGCTTCGAGAAGACGAGCAGCGTCGGGTGGAAGAGTGCCGGAACGCCGCAGCACGATCTCGATCCCGCCACGACCCCGCACCATCGGCTGGGCAAACGTGAAATCGGCCAAGGTGCGCCACACGCGGTCGTCGTCCTGACGCAGAACATCGAAGCCGTTCGCCTCGATCACCCACCGGAAGTCGCCCATCGAGCGCATCGCGGCGTTGATGAGCTCGTCGTCGGCCAGTTCGTGCAGCGTGCAGTGCGGAACGTAGTCGTATGTGGGCATACGTTGCAGTGGTCCCTGGAGCAGAAGCGACGGCAGTGTACGCAGCCGGTCAACGGCATCGCCATGCACGCCGAGGTAGAGCACCGGCGACACGGGTGCGAACGTCGCGGGCGGACCGAGGCGCAGACGCAGCGGACCGTCCACCGATGCCGCAGCCGAACGGGCCACGGCCATCACATCGGCGATGTGCTCGGCCCGCACGTTGACCGGCGGCACGAGCGTGATGTGCGGCGGCTGGGTATCGAGCGACGGACTGCCGAGCGCGCGCCGAAGCGCACGCACCTCGGTCCGCGCTGGCTCGGGCAGGACGATCGCAATACCGAGCCGTACGCGTGTCATGTCCGCCTACTCGGACCGTTCGGCACTCCACCGGAAGGTACGCGCACAGCCGGCGACAGTTCGGAATAGGGCACGAAGACCCCGGAGATGAACTGCAGCGCCACGAACGGCAGGTTGATCACGGCTGCCGCGCTCTTGGCCGAGCGGGGCACGCTCGAGGCCGCGATTCCGAGCAGCGCGATCTCCGCGACTGCGCAGACGAGCACCATTCCGATCTTGCCGATGAAGTACGACGCCTTCGGCATCGGCGTGACGGCGAGACGCTTCAGCGATCCCTCGTCGCGTTCGGTCGTGATGCCGATGGCGAGGTTCACGAACGTGACCGACATGAGTCCATTCGCCATGATCCCGCAAACAAGGCGCCTCGGGCGGCGTCAGCCAACCACCGGTACGCGCCCGATCGACGACCGTTCAGCGGCCGACATATGCAGACAGCGGCGCACGTACAAGAGCCAGCTGAGCGTGGCTACTGCAGCAGCCAGAACCGTCGCAGGCATGGCCTTCGGGCCGACGTGATCGAACAGCTGTCCGATGAGCCAGGGAGATGTCAGACCGCCGATGGCGGCAGCGCCCATGAACCAGGACGTTGCCGTGCCCGTCAGCGAGAGGTGCTCCTCGGCGAACGCGACCATCGTCGGGAACTGCGGGGCGACGGAGAAGCCGAAGGCGGCCGTCCCGATCCACACCCCGACTTTGCCGCCGTTGGCCACGACGAGGACGAGTGCAGCGGCCACCGTCGATAGGGAGACCCCGACCAGCAACGTCTCAACCTTGATCCGGCGGGCCACGACGATGGCCGAGATCCGCCCCAGGGTGAACATGCCCCAGAACAGCGTGGTGACGGCGGACACGACGTTCGCGCTGCCGAGGTGTATCTCCTCGGCGTAAGTGTGGATCCAACCGGCGAAGCCGATCTCGAGGCCGACATAGAGAACGAAGAAGAACGCAACGATGCCGAGGAGCCGCCGCGACGACGTCTTGGCGGCCTGGGGGGAACCGTCTGCGGCAGTGTCCGGCCTCAGCTCCGGCCTCAGCTCCGGCACAGCTCGGTGCACGAGCTGAGGCGGTTCGGCGCAGCTCCAGATCCACGCCCCGACCGCCACCGAAAGCGCAGCGACGACCCCGAACGCGATCCGCACGTCGCCACCCCATGCGACCGAACGGTTGATCAGCAGCGGCGCAAGCAGTGCGCCGATACCGAAGCAGAGATGGAGCGCGTTCATGAAAGGACCGACGTTCCCCTGCCGCTGCCACACCATGAGCGTGTTCCCGCCGACGTCGATCGCGCCACCGGCAAGCCCGACGGCGAGGAAGGCGGTCAGGAGCGCGCCGAACGACGAGACGAAGCCCGATGCGAGGATCGCAAGGCCGCTGCCGGCGAGCCCCGCGGCGTAGAGCCGATGACCGAGGCGCCGGTCGTACCCACGGCCAGACAGGATCGAGCCGATGAAGTACCCGATCGCCGAGGCGATGAACAGCTGGCTGATCGCACCCACATCGACGCCGACCTGCCTGCGCAGAGCCGTCACGCTGGGTCCGATCGCATTCGAGGCCAATCCGAGCGGGATGAAGCTCGCGAGGTAGGCCGCAGTCGGGTCACGTCGCACGGCCGGGGAGGTTAAAGGGCGGTCGGGCACGTTGCCGCACATGACGGCGAACTCGTCCCGACCGATGCGCGCGACAAGGTCGCCGCGGCGAACGACAGAACGCAACCGCTCGCTGACGGCCACCAGCACAGCATCGCCGGCGGCGTGGCCGAAACCGTCGTTCACTCCCTTGAAGCCGTCGAGATCGACCAGTATCAGCGCACTCGCGCCCGGCCGCTCGAGGGCCTCGAAGCCTTCGTTGAACGCCCTGCGATTGGCCAACTGGGTGAGGCCGTCGGTGCGGGCCGCATGCCGCTGCGCGGCGTCGGAGGCTTCTCGTTCAAAGGCCAGCCCGCGCGATCACCGCCTCGGGCTGTTCATTCACAACGACCCTTTCGTCGCCCCCGCCGCTGCGCTTGCGGCCGTGTCAGCGCGCAGAAGCCCCGGGTACGCCCGCCATCTCGAGGCGCACATGGGCGCGACGCAACGCTGCGAAGGCTTCGGCATCGCTCATTTCGTGCTGCTTCGCCTCGAGCTTCGCCTTGGCGGCACGGGCCCGATCGGCGTCGATGTCGCGCTCCAGTTCGGCAACGTCGGACAGGATCGTGACCCGGTTGTTGCGGACCTCGATGAAGCCGCCGTGGACCGCAGCGCGGATCTCATTGCCGTCCGCGGTGCGGATGAGGACGGGGCCGATGCCCAGCAGACCAAGGAACGGCGCATGTCCGGGGAGGAACGCCGCGTCGCCGCCCGAGGGTCGGGCGATCACGATGGTGGCCTCACCCGAGAACAACATGCGCTCGGGGGAGACCAGCTCGACGTGCATCGTGTTGGTGGCGCCTTCAGCCATGAGCAGTCCAATCGAGTGGCGCGGAAATCAGCAGGGTGTTGGTGGCGCCTTCAGCCATGAGCAGTCGGCTCAGATCTCGCCGCGCTCGAGCTTGGCGGCCTTCTCGAGGACGGAGTCGATGCCGCCCACGTTCAGGAACGCCTGCTCGGGGATCGTGTCGAACTCGCCGGCGCAGAGCTTCTCGAAACCTTCGATGGTGTCGCCGAGCGGCGTGAACACGCCGTCCATGCCGGTGAATGCCTTGGCCACGAACATGGGCTGGGACAGGAACTTCTGCACCTTGCGAGCCCGCTGGACGAGGACCTTGTCCTCCTCCGACAGCTCATCGATCCCGAGGATGGCGATGATGTCCTGGAGCTCCTTGTAACGCTGCAGGATCTGCTGGACGCGGCGGGCGACGCCGTAGTGGCGGTCACCGACGACGTCGGGCGCGAGGATCGTCGAGGTCGAGGCGAGCGGATCGACGGCCGGGAAGATGCCGAGGGCGGCGATCTCACGGGCGAGGTTGGTCGTCGCGTCGAGGTGGCGGAACGTGGTGAACGGGGCCGGGTCGGTGTAGTCGTCGGCGGGCACGTACACAGCCTGCAGCGACGTGATGGAGTGACCGCGGGTGGAGGTGATGCGCTCCTGCAGTTGGCCCATCTCGTCGGCCAGCGTCGGCTGGTATCCGACGGCCGAAGGCATGCGGCCGAGGAGCGTCGACACCTCGGAACCGGCCTGGGTGAAGCGGAACACGTTGTCGACGAACAGCAGCACGTCCTGGTTCTGCACGTCGCGGAAGTACTCAGCCATCGTAAGCGCGCTTAGTGCGACACGGAGGCGCACGCCCGGGGGCTCGTCCATCTGACCGTAGACGAGGGCGGCGTTGTCGATGACGAACTTGCCTTCCTCGCCGGTGCTGGTCTCCTTCATCTCCAACCAGAGGTCGGTGCCTTCACGGGTGCGCTCGCCCACGCCCGCGAACACGGACACGCCACCGAACTCCTTGGCGACACGGGTGATCATCTCGAGGATGAGCACCGTCTTGCCGACGCCGGCGCCGCCGAACAGCCCGATCTTGCCGCCCTTCACGTAGGGCTCGAGCAGGTCGATGACCTTCACGCCGGTCTCGAACATCTCGCGTTTCGGCTCGAGCGTGTCGAACGACGGCGCCTTACGGTGGATGGCCCAGCGCTCGGTGACACCCTCGAGCGGCTTGCCGCCGGTGTCGAGCGGCTCGCCGAGCACGTTGAACACGTGACCCTTGACCACGTCGCCGACGGGCACCTCGATGCCGTGGCCGAGCTGCTTCACGACGGCGCCGCGAGTGAGGCCGTCGGTCGGCCGCATGGCAATCACCCGCACCCGGTTCTCACCGATGTGCTGTGCTACCTCGGCCCAGATCTCTTCGGACTCGCCGTCGACAACGAGCGTGAAGATCACCGCATCGTTGATCTCGGGCAGCCCGCCCGCGGGGAATTCCACGTCGACGACGGGGCCGGCGATGGAGACGATGCGTCCCTCCTGCAGGTTCACGTTGTCGGTGTTCACCGTGTTCTCGGTCATCGTCATTTGCTGTTCGGATCCTCTGTGCGCTGATGAGAAGCGGATGTGCTGCTGGGTGTAGGAACGTGTTACGTGTGCTTACGAGTTCGCGCGTTCCGCGCGCTTCGGAAACAGCTCGACCGAACTGACGTGGTCGATGAGCAGGTCCTGGGCGCCACCCTCCTTGAGGGCTTCGGCACCGCTGACGATCTCCATGATCTCCGTGGTGATGGCGGCCTGACGTGCGGTGTTCATCTGCCGTGAGAGCTTCTTCACGAGCTCGCC
>JAYTFI010000319.1:0-1928 GCA_043734485.1 Acidimicrobiales bacterium
TGGTAGCTCTGCCCGCCCGGTGACGACACATTGCAGATGAATCCGCCCGGACCGGCGGCGAACAGCAGCGGCGCCGCATGCCACGACGCCACATAGTGCGCGCGCAGACCAATTCCGACCTGGTCGTCCCAGATCGAGACGGGATGGTCCCAGAAGCCCCCACCCCATGCAGGCGGATCAGGGATCTTGTAGACGTTGTTGACGAGCACGTGAAGACGGCCCTGCTCCGCAGCAACCTGCGCGAACAGCGCGGCGATCTGTGCATCCTCGCCGTGGTCCACCTCGACCGCGATGCCATGGCCGCCGGCCTCATCGACGAGACGGGCCGTCTCCCCGATCGACAGCGGACCGGCCGTCGTACGACCAGTCACATAGACGGTTGCTCCCTGCTCGGCGAGCGCGATCGCGGCGCCGCGCCCGATGCCGCGGCTCGAACCGGTGACGACCGCAACCCGACCGGCGAGCGCACTCCCGGTCACGACGCAACCGCCGCAGGAACCAAATCGAGGTCCAGCTTCACGAGCCCCCGCAGCATGAACGACGGGTGGTACGCGAAGTCATTCGTCGCCGGCAGTGAGAACGATTCCAAACGACGGGTCAGCTCCTCCAGCGCGACGCGCCCTTCGAGCCGGGACAGGTTTGCACCGATGCAGTAGTGCGTTCCTTTGCTGAACGCGAGGTGCTCGTTCAGCCGGGCTCGGTCGGGATCGAATGCGTCCGGGTCGTCGAACACCTCTTCGTCCCGGTTGGCAGAGCAGAACACCACGACGACCCGCGCGCCCTTGGGAATTTGCACACCCGCCAGCTCGACGTCACGGGTGGCCACTCGCCACATGCCCTGCGTCGGCGTAGACAGGCGCAGTGTCTCCTCCACAATGGCGGGTATACGGGTCGGATCGGCCTTCACCTTCGCCCATTGATCCGGGTTCTCGGCCAAGAGCCGCATCATCTCGGTGAGCATCTTCGTGGTCGTCTCGTTGCCGGCCACAAGGAGCTGCTGCACGATGCTCAACATCTCCGGCATGTCCAACGCCCGGGTGTCGGTGATATCCGGATCGCCAGCGTCGATGCGGGCATTGAGCAGGTTGGTGAGCAGGTCGCCGAGGGGGTGGGTCTTGCGCTGCTCGAGCGCATCGGCGAAGTAGCGCTGGAACTCGTTCACGCCCCGCTCGGCCTCCAGCCTCGCCTCGATGCCGATGTTGGTACCGATCCCGGCGATGGAGTCGTCCGACCAGCGTTTGAAGTCGACGAGCCGATCATCGGGAACATTGAGCGCCTTGGCGATCACCTCGACCGGTAGAGGGACGCCGAACTGGGTGACGAACTCGATCGTTCCCGTCTCGATCCAGCTGTCGATGAGCCGGGTCGTGATGGCCCGGATCACCGGTTCCAGCTCGGCAATGGCGCGCGGTGTGAACGCCTTCGACACCAGCCGGCGATACCGCGTATGGGTAGGCGGATCGGCGGTGAGCATCGTCGGCACGCGCGGGTAGCCCTCGGCCAGGACTTCCATCATCTTCGCCCGCGCCTCCGCCGGCAACGGCATGCTCGTGTTCCCGAACAGCGACGAATACGTCGTCACGTCGCGGATCACCTCGCTCACCAGATCGTGCCGGGTGACGAAGTACATCCCCAACGACTCGATGTGGAACACCGGCTCCTCGGCTCGCATCTTGGCGTAATGCGGCCACGGGCATTGCAGGGTCTGCGGGTCGAAAGGATTGAACGTACGCAGATCAAGATCGGTCATGACAGTTTCTCCAGAAGATAAGCACACATACTACAGGTCGGTGGGTACAGCGTTGAGGGCGGGCAGGTCCATGGAACACACCGAGGATTTGTGTACATAGGGTTCATGTCCCGGCGAGGCGTTCGACGACCGGCGCGAACGCCTCCATCGCAGCGCGCCCAACAGTGACGTAGCTGAT
>JAYTFI010000320.1:0-2335 GCA_043734485.1 Acidimicrobiales bacterium
GCCTTCGTCCTCGACGGTGCCCTGGACCCGACCGCAGATGCGGACGAGCGGGTCCGCAAACAGGCTGTTGGCTTCGAAATGGCCCTCGGCGAGTTCCTCGATGCTTGCAAGGGAGGTGCCTGCGGGTTCGTCCATGCCGACGAGACCCCGGCCCAAGCGTTCGACCGGCTGACGGCGGCCATCGATGCGAAGCCCTTGAAGGTCGGGGATCGCTCGGTCGGCGCGGGCGAGGCATCGACCGCCACTCTTGCCGGCCTTTACAACACCACGGTCGGCTGGTCGACCTTGCGGGGCGCGCTCAGCCGGGCCGACAAGGGCGACGGTAAGGGTCTCCTCGCGTTGTTCGACCAGTACGCCGACCGGAACTCCGACGGGACGTACCTCAACACCGCCGACGCCAACGCCGCGACCAACTGCACGGACGTGCCCGCATCTCGCGATCCTGCCCATTACGACGCGTTGGCCGCGGAGCTGTCCAAGACGTCGCGCCGCTTCGGCGCGTTCGCGGCCTATTCGACGCTGGTATGCGCGTACTGGCCGGTGCCGGTCACCGGCACGCTGGCCCCGACGAAGGCCGTCGGCTCGGCGCCGATCCTGGTCATCGGTACCGTCAACGACCCGGCCACGCCGTATGTCTGGGCGCAGTCGCTGGCCGGTCAACTCACCAGCGGTGTCCTGCTCACCTACGAAGGCACCGGCCACACCGCTTTCCTTACGGGGAACCGCTGCATTCGCAAGGCCGGCGAGGCGTACCTGCTCGACCGGGTCGTGCCGAAGGCTGGCACGCGCTGTCCCGTCGAATGAGCGCCTCCCGCAGATGCGCGGCGGTGGTGGCCACCTCATCTAACCTCGCGCCGACCCCCCAAATGACCTGCGATGACTGAATCAATCCCCACATTCGCCGAACTCGGCGTCCCACTCGACATCCTGACCGCCGTCGCCGACCACGGAATCAGCGCGCCGTTCCCTGTCCAGACGCTCACCATTCCCGACGGTCTGGCCGGGCGGGACGTGTGCGGTCAGGCCAAGACCGGCTCCGGAAAGACGCTTGCATTCGGCATCCCGCTCGTCGCCCGGGCGGCGAAGGCCGAGCCCCGCAAACCGACCGCTCTCGTGCTCGTCCCGACGCGTGAACTGGCCGCGCAGGTCGAGAAGGAGCTCGTGTGGTTGTCTGCGGCGCGTGACCTACGGGTCTGCGCCATCTACGGCGGCACGTCAATGGACCAGCAGCGCAAGCAGCTCAACGCCGGTGCCGAGATCGTCGTGGCCACGCCCGGACGCCTCATCGACCTCATGGGCCGCGGTGACATCGAGCTGGGCGAGGTCCGCTTCCTCGTGCTCGACGAGGCCGACCGCATGTGCGACATGGGCTTCCTTCCCAATGTCGAGTGGCTGCTTCGGCACATGCCGAAGGATCGCCAGACGCTGCTGTTCTCGGCCACGCTCGGTTCTGACGTCAACTACATGGTGAAGAACGAGCTGACGGACCCGGTCCGCCACGCCGTCGAGAGCGACTCGACCACCGTCGAGGAGTCGCTGCACCACTTCCTCTATGTGCACGACATGGACCGGGTGAAGGTCGTCGCCGCCATCGTGTGCTCCTTCGACCGTGCTTTGGTGTTCGTGAACACCAAGCGGGGCTGCGACCGCCTCGTCGACGATCTCAAGGAACTGGACATTCAGGCCCGGGCCATCCATGGCGACCTCGACCAGGCCCGTCGCGACCGGGCATTGCGCCAGTTCGGACTCGGGCAGGTGCATGTGCTGGTGGCCACCGACGTGGCGGCTCGCGGGCTGCACATCGACGGGGTCGACATCGTGCTGCAGTTCGACCCGCCCGACGACCACAAGACGTACCTCCACCGGGCCGGACGCACGGCGCGCGCCGGGGCCACGGGTGTTGTTGCCACCCTCGTGCTGTGGAACCAGAAGGTCGAGATCGAGCGCCTTCAGAAGCGCCTCGGCCTGTCGCTGCCGATCAACGAGGTGTTCTCGAACGATTCCCGCCTGACCGATCTGGCGGGCTGGGACCCAGCGGCCTGATCCGGGCACGGCAAGCCACGAGTCCGCGCATGCCAACGCCACCGGCGGCGCCATGGCGGGTTCGGCACGAGACCGGCCCGGCCTCGGCGCTCTTCGGCGATGATCCGCTTGCAGCACCGGTGGAGCGCTCGATCACGGTTCGCCGCGTCAACGGCCCGACCGTGGTGCTCGGTAGCGCCCAGCACGACACGGTCGTCGATGCGGGGCGGGCATTGACAGCAGGTGTGGCGGTCGTCCGGCGGCGGAGCGGCGGGGGAGCGGTATGGCTCGATCCGAGCTCGATCACCTGGCT